>NZ_JBLVOM010000234.1:0-39570 GCF_053543775.1 Acinetobacter endophylla
GCTTTAACACAACGCGGTTGGCTGGATGTACCTTCACATGAGTGGATTTACCAGTACATTTATGAAGATAAATCAAAAGGCGGTAAACTCCACCTACATTTAAGGCATCAGAAGAAATATCGAAAACGAGGTTACAAAAACACGGATCGTAGGGGGCAAATCATTGATAAAACAAGTATTCATTGCCGAGACCAGGTCATTGATCAACGACAACGTTTAGGAGATTTCGAAGGTGACACTGTAATTGGTAAACATCATAAAGGTGCTTTATTAACTCTCGTTGATCGAAAGAGCCTGTACGTACATATTGTTCATTTAGGGCCAACGAGAGCATCCTCTCAAACGATTACTTGTGCATTAGATCGTTTACGGATGAGCCATGCTTATAGTGTTACTTTTGATAATGGTAAGGAATTTGCCGAACACAAAAGAATCACTGATGCCGGCATAGATACGTATTTTGCTGATCCTTACAAGTCTATTCAACGAGCAAGGAATGAAAATACGAATGGTTTAATCCGGCAATATCTGCCAAAATCATCATCGTTTGATGACGTGTCAAACGAACAAATAGAGCAGATAGAATTTGCACTCAACCATCGTCCTAGAAAAACACTAGGTTGGTATACGCCTAGTGAAGTTATGGCTGGTTTTTATACTGTTGCACTTGCCGCTTGAATCCGCCATATAAAAAAACCGTAATCTTCGAAAAGATTACGGTTTCTGAAAACCCGAAATAATCTAGCGATTATTTACCTGAACGGTTACGTTTACGTTCGTTTTCAGTCAAGAAACGCTTACGGATACGGATTGACTTAGGTGTTACTTCTACTAGTTCATCATCTTCAATAAACTCAAGCGCTTGCTCAAGTGTATATTCAATCGCAGGAACAAGAGTCAACGCATCGTCAGTACCAGAAGCACGTACGTTCGTTAACTGTTTTGCTTTAGTCGGGTTAACTGTCATGTCGTCTGAACGAGAGTTAATACCGATGATCATACCTTCATAAACTTCTAACTGTGGTTTCGCGAATAGACGACCACGGTCTTGAAGTGTGAACAGTGCATAGCCCAGGCAAGTACCTTGAACCATAGAAATCAGTACACCGTTTTGACGTTTCGCAACAGTACCTTGCTTCATTGGACCGTAATGCGAGAAGCTAGACGTCATGATCCCTGTACCAGAAGTCATGGTCAGGAATTCAGAACGGAAACCAATCAGACCGCGTGAAGGAACAGTTGCTTCAATACGGATACGGCCTTTACCGTCAACTTCCATATTGGTCATTTCGCCTTTACGGTGACCCATTTGTTCCATTACAGCACCTTGGTGCTGTTCTTCAACGTCAAAAGTAACGTTTTCGTATGGCTCTTGTTTTTCACCATCAATTTCTTTGATGATTACTTGTGGACGAGATACGCCCATTTCGAAGCCTTCACGACGCATGTTTTCAATAAGAACTGAAAGGTGAAGTTCACCACGACCAGATACTTTGAAACGGTCTGGGCTGTCAGTATCTTCAACACGTAATGCTACGTTGTGAATCAATTCGCGGTCTAGACGTTCACGGATATTACGTGAAGTTACGAACTTACCTTCTTTACCAGCAAACGGTGAGTTGTTTACCTGGAATGTCATCGATACTGTAGGTTCATCTACAGATAATGGAGGTAAAGCTTCAACATTTTTCGGATCACAGATGGTGTCAGAAATGTTGAGTGCATCGATACCTGTTACACAAACGATATCGCCTGCAGAAGCTTCTTCAACGTCAACGCGATCTAGACCATGATAACCCATGATTTTTAAGATACGGCCGTTACGTGTTTTGCCATCTTTATCGATTACAGTTACTTGTGTGTTTAATTTCACTGAACCACGCTGGATGCGACCAATACCGATAACGCCTACGAAGCTGTTATAGTCAAGTGAAGATACTTGCATTTGGAATGGACCGTCAACGTCAACCGCTGGTGGTTCAACGATGTCTACGATCGTTTGGAACAACGGAGTCATGTCTTCAGCAAGTTCTTCTGGAGAAGGACCAGCAACACCACGAAGGCCTGAAGCATAAACAACTGGGAAGTCTAACTGTTCGTCAGAAGCACCTAAGTTATCGAACAAATCAAATACTTGGTCAATTACCCAGTCTGGACGCGCGCTTGGCTTGTCGACTTTGTTAATAATCACGATTGGTTTTAAACCACGTGCGAACGCTTTTTGCGTTACGAAACGAGTTTGTGGCATCGGGCCTTCTTGTGAGTCTACAAGAAGAAGTACGCAGTCAACCATCGACATTACACGTTCAACTTCACCACCGAAGTCGGCGTGTCCCGGGGTGTCCACGATGTTAATGCGGTATTCAGTATTGGTACGTTCATCTAACCATTTGATTGCAGTATTTTTTGCAAGAATGGTAATACCACGTTCGCTTTCAATAGCGCCAGAATCCATGACACGCTCGATCTCACCCGCGCGATCACCGAGAGCACCTGATTGTTGCAAAAGTTTGTCTACAAGAGTGGTTTTACCATGATCGACGTGCGCAATAATGGCGATGTTACGGAGAGTTTTAATATCTGACATGTAAATTCAATGCGTATGTAATTTGAGGGCAAATTATACAGAAAAATACAAAACTTTTATAGTCACTGTAACCACACTCCTCAACTTTTTTTGCCCAGTTGGGGCTTTTTTGATTTTGTAAAGACGTGTAACTCGATTAGAATAGCGCCACCCAGCCTTAATTTGCATTGACACATGTCTGATTTTAATCAATCTCCTCCTTCTAAAGATCAACTCGACCTGGTATACGGTCTCGAAGATCGACCAAAACCACTGATTGCTTTTTTAGCTGCATTCCAGCACTTACTGGCGATTATTGTCCCGATTGTGACCCCTGGCCTGCTGATTTGTTTGGCGCTCGGTGTTTCCAAAGAAGACACCAACATGATTTTGTCCATGTCCTTGGTGATCTCGGGCATCGCAACTTTTTTACAGTCTAAAAAAGTGGGGCCATTTGGTGCCGGTCTGCTGATTGTCCAAGGAACCAGCTTTAACTTCATCGGTCCAATTATTGGTATTGGTTCAGCCATGGTGGCTGCAGGTACACCTGTAGAAGCAGTCATGGCTTCTATTTTTGGTGTGGTGATTGCAGGTGCATTCATTGAAATGGGCGTGTCACAAATTCTGCCTTGGATCAAAAAACTGATTACCCCTTTGGTGACCGGGATTGTTGTGCTGCTGATTGGTTTGACCTTAATTAAAGAAGGTTTAATCAGCATGGGTGGTGGTTATCAGGCCATGAGCGATAAAACTTTTGCCAATGCTGACAACCTGATCATGTCTTGTACCGTCTTGGCGTTGATTATTATTCTGAACCGTATCCGGATTACCTGGGTAAAAAGTTCTGCCATTTTGATCGCCCTAATCTGTGGTTATGTTCTGGCGGGCTTTATGGGGCATCTGGATTTCTCTGGTCTAAAAGATGCACCGTTGGTACAGATTCCAACCCCAATGCATTTCGGTTTAAGCTTCTCCTGGAGCCTGTTTATTCCGATGGCATTCATCTATCTGGTGACCTCTTTAGAAGCGATTGGTGATATCACTGCGACTTCAAAGCTTTCCAACCAGCCAGTTGATGGTCCAAAATGGATGCAGCGCATTAAAGGCGGTGTACTGGTCAATGGCGCGAATTCATTCCTTGCCGGTATTTTTAACACCTTCCCAAGTTCGGTATTTGCACAAAATAACGGTGTGATTCAGTTGACGGGCGTAGCGAGTCGTTATGTCGGCATCTGGATTGCTGCTTTGCTGGTTATTCTTGGTTTGCTGCCTGCAGTTGCTGGTATTATTCAGGCCGTTCCGCAAGCGGTACTGGGTGGCGCAGTCATGGTCATGTTTGGCGCAGTTGCAGCATCTGGTATTAACATTCTGTCTGGTGTTCATCTGGACCGTCGCGCCTTGCTGATTATTGCGATTTCACTGGCACTGGGTTTAGGTGTTGCACAAGTTCCACAAATTCTTGAACATCTTCCTGAGTTATTCCGTAATATCTTTAGCTCAGGCGTTGCTACTGGTGGTATCGCTGCCCTTATTCTGAATGTAGTACTTCCTGAAACAAAGAAGTAATTTCATGTCCAAAGAACACTGTCTAGGTCAGACTTAGGCAGTGTTCTTTATATTGGAGAGATACCTATGGATCCTAAAAGCGAAGTTTTATTAAGACAATATGATTTTTTGTCGGGTCGCATCTTACTGATTAATGCACCAACAGATGATCTGCTCGCTGAATTCGATGCCTCTATCAATCCCGCTGTCTGGACATGGAATTTTAACGATTTTCAATATTTCCAGTCACAACAAGCAGATGTGCATTTTGGTGCAGAGATGCCTGAAGCTGAGTTTGATCAGGCGGTTATTTTTGTACCCAAGTCTAAAGAACTGTTAAATTATTTACTGCACACTGTAGCAGCGCAGCTTAAACCGGGTAGCAGTGTTTTTCTGGTCGGTGAAAAGAAAGGCGGGATAGAACGCGCAGCCAAACAGTTGCAGCCTTTTGGTAAAACACTCAAACTCGACAGCGCACGTCATTGCCAGCTTTGGCAATTGGTTCTAGATCATACGGTCGAGAAAAAAGCACTTGCAGACTGGGCACAGCGTTATACCGTATCGACACCAAATGGCGACCTGAATATTTGTGCACTTCCAGGCGTTTTTAGTCAAAACCGTTTGGATGTAGGAACTGCCACACTATTACCTTATTTGTCACAAGTCACTTCAGGTAAAATCGCTGACTTTGGTTGTGGTGCAGGGGTGATTAGTGCGTATTTGGCAAAATTGAATCCGAAAAACCGGATTTTTGCCATGGATGTTGATGCCTTTGCACTGGCTTCTACACAAATGACATTTGAAGAAAACCAGCTTACTCCTGAACAGATTGAAATCAAAGCGGTTACAGGCATTGAGGATGCACCCTTGTTCCTGCATGCCATTGTGAGTAATCCGCCTTTTCATATGGGAATCGAGACCGATTACACAGCCAGCGAAACCTTGTGTAAAACCTCGCGTCGTCATTTAAAATCGGGCGGCGAGCTTTGGATTGTGGCCAACCGTTTCTTGAACTACCCGACCCTGATTGAACAAAACTTTGGTCGCTGCACAGTAAAAGCGGATCAACAAGGCTTTAAAGTGCTCTTCGCCAGCACTCAAAAAAATGTTAAGGAATCATGATGAGCGAAACGCAAAACACGATGCAGCTGCAGCGTAAGCTGGGTGCTCGTCATCTGAATATGATCGCAATTGGCGGATCAATTGGTACAGGTCTATTCCTGGCCTCAGGGGCGACCATTGCCAATGCTGGACCAGGCGGTGCACTACTTGCATATGTACTGATTGGGATCATGATTTATTTCCTGATGACCAGCTTGGGTGAACTTGCCACGCACAATCCGACCTCAGGTGCATTTTTCACTTACGGCACCAAATATGTCGAAGGTGGTTTTGGTTTCGCTTTAGGTTGGAACTACTGGTACAACTGGGCTATTACCGTGGCTTTTGAGCTGGTTGCTGTTCAGTTCATTATGAAATTCTGGTTTCCAGATATTCCGGGCGTGTACTGGAGCGCCATTTTCCTTGCTATTATTTTCGGGATTAATGCACTGACGGTAAAAGGCTTTGGCGAATCTGAGTTTTTCTTTTCTCTGGTGAAAGTTCTCGCAATCATTGCCTTTATCATCATCGGAATCTGGATGATCGTGAAGATCATGCTCACCCCGGGTGCAGAAGCATTTGCCAACTGGAGCATTGGTGATGCACCCTTTGTCGGTGGTTTCCAGGCATTAATTGGCGTGGCCATGATTGCCGGATTCTCTTTCCAGGGTACCGAAATGGTCGGTGTCGCGGCAGGTGAATCGAAAGATCCAAAGAAAACCATTCCGGTCGCCATCAAACAGATTTTCTGGCGTATCCTGTTGTTTTATATCGTATGTATTTTCATTATTGGCACCTTAATTGCCTATAATGACCCACGTTTATTACAGGCAGCTGCAACAGATAATATTGCGCTTTCGCCATTTACCTTATTGTATGAAAAAGCCGGTTTTGCCTTTGCCGCCAGTATCATGAATGCGGTGATCTTGACGGCTATTCTATCTGCAGGCAACTCGGGCATGTATTCATCTACCCGTATGCTGTTTGATATGGCACGTAAAGGCAGTGCACCTAAAATGTTTGCGCGTCTGGACCCGCGTGGTGTGCCGATGAATGCACTCTATGCCACTACGGCGATCGCAGCTCTATGCTTCTTGACTACTTTCTTTGGTGAACAGGAAGTCTTTAACTGGCTGCTGAATATGTCGGGGATGTGTGGCTTTATTGTCTGGCTCGGGATTGCCATTTCACATTACCGTTTCCGTAAAGGGTATCTGGCACAAGGATATAAACTGGAAGATCTGGCTTATCGCGCTAAATTCTTTCCTTTTGCTCCTTGGTTTGCATTTATCCTGTGTGCGATTGTTGTTCTCGGACAAAACTATCAGGATGTTTTGGCCGGTCAATGGATGGGTGTGTTATCGACCTATATCAGTATTCCGCTGTTCCTGGCCATTTGGTTTGGATACAAATGGAAGAAAAAAACCAAACTAGTCTCTTATCAAGAGATGGATGTACAGCCCATGAAACTTGATCAGGAATAAAAAATTATTCATTAAAAAATCAGCTTACGGGCTGATTTTTTTATTTCTTGAATTAACCATGACGCATCACAAAATTTCGATCATCAATCACAATCGCTTGCTGGCAAATTCCGTCTGCCTGTCGCTGCTGCTCAAATACCTCTTTAGGCATGGACTCAAAACTATCAAAGAAGCTGATTTCATATTTGTCGATTTCATATATCAGGGAATGATTCCCCACTCCCTCTAGGGTGTCATAGAACACAATCACAAAACGTCCAGCTTCTACATTTTCCTGAATTTCTGCATAAGACAATGGCTGTTCTATAACAGGAATATTTAAGCGATGTGCTTGTTGATAGAAATCGACTTCAATTGGCTGTTTATCTGCATCATGTTCAGTATAAAAATCGACATCCAGACCCAGTGTTTTTAAAGCAACCGCAAGTGCGATGCTGGAGCTTCCCATTTCAGGGTCATGTTGACAGAGCTGAGTTAAATCAGGAATATTCAAATCAATTCCATAATGATGAAAAATCATCCATATTGCAAAAATTCCACCATTGGCTTCCAGATTGTGCAAGTCTTCAGGAATTTCGACACTCATATTTTTACTCAACGACATCTTAACGGGCTAAGTGTAGTCAAAATACAGGTATAAAAAAAGCGACTCCAAAGAGCCGCCTTTTTTAATCAGTATTCAATAACGAATTATTGAGCTGGTTGTTCTACAACTGGCTGTTCAGCTAAAACAGTACGGCTACCAGTAATCGTCGCGAATACACGACGGTTCATAGCACGACCTTCTTTAGTGTTGTTGTCAGCAATCGGTTGATCCCAAGCGAAACCTTGAGTAGACAAACGAGATGCGTCAACGTTGTATTCGTTCACAAGTGAAGATTTAACAGAGTTAGCACGCGCTAGAGATAAACGTTCGTTTAATGCACGTGGACCAGTGTTATCAGTGTGACCTTCGATGCGAGCAGTAGCGTTTGGATATTCAACTAGCTTCTCAGCAACTTTCGCGATTTCTGGTTTGTATTGATCTTTGATGTTTGATTTGTTGGTATCAAAGAACACACGAAGTTCCATGTTCAGGTCTTCAGTCAACTCTTGTGGAGCTGGAGCAACTGGCGTTACTGGCTCAACTGGAGCAACTTCTACCACTGGAGCAGCTGGTTTCAAACGGCCACCTAGAACTACGTTAAGACCAGCAAGTGCTGTATAGTTCCAGAACTGTTCGTCGAAGTGATAAGTACCACGAGCTTCTGTACGGAGCGCCAATGCATCGTTAATGTGCCAGAATGCACCGATACCTGCATTACCTAGAGTACCTTCTTCAGTGTTACCACGGTCAATCGCATTTGCTGCATTTACAGAGTTCTCACGACCTACGCCATCAAATTTGTATTTGTAGTGACCGGCACCTGCTAATAGATAAGGCTTCACTTTGCTGTCATAGTTGCCAGTGATTAAATCAGAAGTAACATAGAAGTTACCATTGATTTGAGTTGATTTGTACTCAGCACCAGGTAGAACTTGTGTATCAGGACGTTGTTCACGATTACGCGAACCATTCATTTGGCTAACATCGCCTTTCACTTGGTTATATTCAGCTTCGAAACCTAACCATGGAGTTAGTTCAACACCAATCGCAGCGCCAACGAACAAGTCGTCTTTCATTTCGCCTTGACCAAGTTTTGAAGATAATAACTGTGATTGACCGTTGTTGTGTTTAGTGTCCTGCCAAGTATAACCAAGCATTAACGGAGTAACAGTTACGCCTGCATTGGCAGCAGCAAAAGGTGCAGCTACAAGCATAGCTAAAGCAATACGACTCATTTTCATGGATTTATCCTCCAGATATAACAATTGTTGTTCAAGCTCAAGCCCGTAATTAGGCCATCCTGAGATAGGCTTTTTATTACCCCAGTATTATTCTTAAGCTATTCACATGGCATCATACAAACACTTTCTTCTTTTTCCAAGTGCTTGATAAATCTAATCAAGTAAATTATTGACAAAATTACTTACAATTTCCGTTGTAATTCGGTAAATTTTTACTCAATTTTTTATTCTGAATGACCTATTGTGATTGCCAATTATTTTTAACAGCTTTCTTGAAACTTAAGTAAGCACTGATTTACACGCTCAATAAAGCATAAAAAACGTATAATTAATAACATCTTTATTATAAAAATAATATATAAATCAGGTAACTCTATGTATAAAAAAATAACAAGAGCGTTCACTATTGTTGAGTTAATTATCTGTATTGCAATGATCGCAATTCTCGTCAGTATCGCCCTACCGTACTTCCATGAGTATCGATCGAAACAGGAAGCCAAAAGTATTCCGATCAAATTATCTCAAATTAATCGCTATGCACGCAGCCAGGCTGCAGTGTTTCACCAAAATATTGTGATCTGTCCCAGCCAAGATTCTCTGAGTTGCCAAGCCAATCAATGGAATAAGAACATGCTGGTTTTCATTGATAACAATAAAAACAGGCAAGTGGATGCAGGCGAACAAATTTTACATATTGATGCACTGAACCTCAAATACGGTAACCTAAGTTGGCGAGGAACTTTGAGTTTACCGAGTGTCACTTATCAAGCGCACACTGCCCTGCCGATTGGTTCAAATGGCAGTTTCTATTATTGTTCTACCCATCTTTCTAGCCAACAGCGTATTGTACTCAGCAAAATGGGCCATATCAGGATTGAAAGTCTCTCATCTTGCTAACAGAACTATCCAGTTTATGCTTCGCTGCGATTAAGGCTTCAATCCTGAGTTTTTTTCAATATACTGCTTAAGTTTGAAAAATTGATTAAAACTCATACGGAGAGAGAACAATGACTGACATCGTAATTGTCAATGGTGCACGTACAGCCATGGGTGGCTTTCAGGGTAGTCTTGCAAGTGTAACTGCTCCAGAACTCGGTGCGGTCACCATTAAAGAGGCAATTTCCCGTGCTGGTCTGCAACCAGCGGATATTGAAGAAGTCATTATGGGTTGTGTCCTTCCGGCAGGCTTAAAGCAAGGCCCTGCACGTCAAGCGATGCGTCAAGCTGGTCTTCCAGATTCTACTGGTGCTGTGACCATTAATAAATTATGTGGTTCAGGCATGAAAGCCGTCATGCAAGCGGCTGACATGATTAAAGCAGGTTCTGCTGATATCGTGGTTGCCGGCGGTATGGAATCCATGACCAATGCGCCTTATGTATTGCCAAAAGCACGTGGCGGTTTCCGTATGGGTCACGGTGAAATCAAAGACCATATGTTCCTGGATGGCTTGGAAGATGCTGAAACAGGTCGCTTGATGGGTTCATTTGCCCAAGATATGGCAAATACCAAAGGTTATAGCCGTGAGCAAATGGATGATTTTGCGATTCGCTCATTAAAACGTGCGCAAACTGCGGTCAATGAAGGCTACTTTGCTGATGAAATCGTGCCTGTAGTAGTTAAAACCCGTAAAGGTGATGTGGTCGTTGATAAAGACGAACAGCCGTTCAATGCCAACATCGATAAAATTCCAACATTGCGTCCTGCTTTCGCTAAAGACGGTACGATTACGGCGGCCAATGCCAGCTCGATTTCAGATGGCGCATCAGCTTTAGTAATTACCTCGGCTGACAATGCAGCAGCAAAAGGTTTAAATCCTTTAGCCAAAATTGTTGCTTATGCTTCAAATTCGCAACATCCATCTGAATTTACCATTGCTCCAGTCGGTGCCATTCAGAAAGTTTTAAATAAAACCGGTTGGGATGCACAAGATGTCGATCTTTGGGAAATCAATGAAGCCTTTGCCATGGTGACCATGTGCCCAATGGATGAGTTCAAGCTAGACCCTGAAAAAGTCAACATCAATGGTGGTGCATGTGCACTCGGCCATCCTGTGGGCTCTACCGGTTCACGTATTATCCTGACTTTGATTCATGCACTGAAACGTACCGGTGGAAAAAAAGGGGTTGCAGCACTGTGTATTGGTGGCGGTGAAGCGACTGCTGTGGCGATTGAATTACTTTAACCTCTTCCCTCACCCCATCCCTCTCCCATATAAGGAGAGGGAGTTAAAAACCCTCCTCATCTGGAGGATTTTTTTCGCTTACATTTTGATAAGGCTTGCTCACGCAAAGTACCGCAAAGTGGCGTAGATTAAAGCAAGTAAATAAAAGGGAGTTCTCCCATGCAACTGAATCATTACCTCAATTTCCAAGGTCAGGCTGAAGCAGCCTTTAATTTTTATAAATCAGTTTTTGGAGGCGAATTTTCAAGTCTGAGTCGTTATGGTGAAATGCCAGCTGAAGAAGGGATCATGCTGTCAGAAGCGGATAAAAATAAAATCCTGCATATCTCACTTCCCATTAACGAATTTACAGAACTGATGGCATCCGATACGAATGATCAATTTTGCACGCAAACCAATACCGTGTTCATACAAGGTAATAACCATTATATTTCCATTAACTTAGACGCCAGCGAACAAACTGAAGCACAACGACTTTTTAATGCTTTATCGGTGAATGGTCAAATTGAGATGCCGCTAGAAAAAACCTTTTGGGGCGCACTTTATGCTGCCTTTAGCGATCAGTTTGGAATTCACTGGATGATCAACTGTCAACTTGAAAAAAACTAAAGGTTTTTATCAAGACATAAAAAAGCCGGAATCAATCCGGCTTTTCGACAGCAGCATAATTTAAATTATGCACCTGTTTGATAATGTGCCTGTGCAACCGCAGTCGATGCCTGATACGGATTTTTGAAATCATTCAAACCGGCAGCTGCTTCCTGAATATCTTTACCTTCTTTAATCACAAAAGTGTCGAAACCAGAACGCTTCATGTAATTCAGCACATCTTTAAACACATCACCGGTGGCACGTAGTTCACCTTGGAAACCCTGACGGCGAAGAATTGCTGCAAATGAATAACCACGACCATCATTAAAACCGGCAAACTCGATAAAGATTGCGTCTAGCTGATCTAATGGAAATTCATGGTTTTCAGGAGAAGCATCGACGGTTAAGTACAATGCTTTTTTACCTGATATATTGGCAATCTGGTCTAACTGATCCACAGTCAGAACCACATCACCCTGTGGTAAAACATCATCTTCACCCATCAATTGATAGGTATTGTCTGCAATCGTGCCATCTTTAGAGAGCACTTGAAGTGCGGTATTAAGCATATGCACGCTCCTTGAATGGTTGAATGCCGACACGGCGATAAGTATCGATAAACTCTTCACCATCCTGACGTAGATCAAGATAAGTATTCAGAATTTCTTCTACGATATCAGGCACGACTTCGGCTGCAAATGATGGGCCAAGAATGTCACCAATCGACGCATCATGATCCGCATTTCCACCAAGCGTAATCTGGTAGAACTCAGCGCCTTTTTTGTCTACACCTAAAATACCGATGTTACCAACGTGGTGGTGACCACAGGCATTCATACAGCCTGAAATATTCAGATCCAGTTTACCTAGGTTATAAATCGTATCCAGATCATCAAAACGGCGTGAAATTGCTTCAGAAATCGGAATCGATTTCGCATTCGCCAATGAACAGAAATCACCGCCCGGGCAGCAAATAATGTCGGTCAAGAAACCGATATGCGCACGTGCCAGGTTATTTTGGTCAAGAGTTTGCCATACAGCGAACAAATCTTTTTGCGGTACATCCACCAGTGAGATGTTTTGTTCATGCGTGGTACGCAGCTCACCGAAAGTGTACTGATCTGCAAGATCTGCAATCAGGTTCATTTCTTCTGTGCTGACATCACCCGGTGCAATCCCGGCACGTTTCAGTGAAATCGTCACGATACGATAACCTTTCACTTTATGTGCATTGGTATTGATGTTGAACCACTGTTTGAATTTTGGATATTGTGCAAACAGTTCAGTGAAATCTTCATCTGCATAATCTTGGTAATCGAATGGCGTGAAGTTCTCATCCATTTTCGCCAAGGTGTCTGCATCGATTTTCAGTGTTTTAATCGTATGCTCAAATTCAGCTTCAACTTTCTCGGCAAATACTGCTGGTGTTAAAGCTTTTACCAGAATCTTGATACGCGCTTTATATTTGTTGTCGCGACGACCATGCAAGTTATATACACGAAGTACTGCTTCCAAATAAGCAATCAGGTCTTCACGTGGCAAGAATTCACGAATAAAGCTACCAATCACCGGCGTACGGCCGAGACCACCACCGACTTTGATTTTATAGCCCATTTCGCCTGCTTCATTACGCACGATATACACACCGATATCGTGGAATGCAGTTGCTGCACGATCGGTTTCTTCAAGCGCAGAAACCGCAATTTTGAACTTACGTGGCAAGAAGGCAAATTCCGGGTGGAACGTTGACCACTGACGAATCAACTCACAGGTCGGACGTGGGTCAGCCACTTCACCGGCAACCACACCTGCATACTGATCCGTCGTGGTATTACGGATACAGTTACCTGAGGTCTGAATCGCATGCATCTGAACGGATGCCAGTTCTTGCAACATGTCTGGTACGTTTTCAAGTGCAGGCCAGTTAAACTGAATATTTTGACGTGTTGATACGTGCGCATAGCCACGGTCATAGTCTTTGGCTAATTCTGCAATTTTACGCAATTGTTTTGAATTCATCAGACCATAAGGCACCGCGATACGCAACATCGGCGCATAACGTTGTACATAAAGGCCGTTTTGCAGACGAAGCGGACGGTATTCATCTTCCGTCAATTTACCCGCTAAATAACGTTCCGTTTGGTCACGGAACTGTGCAACACGTTCATTGATCAGTTGCTGATCGAAATCAGTATATAAATACATGGCGTACAGCTAGTAGTTTCTATTATATCGTCGGCAAGGATAACGAGATTAAAACTATCAATAAAATGCTTTTTATACATATTTCATAGCGGTTTTATTGATAAGCCTGCCAAAGTTTCACGGATCTCAGTATTTACAGCATTGGATTAAATTTAAAGTGATAATGATTAAATTCTTCAATCATTATTACTTATTTTCATATAGAAAGATTTCCCTCTACTCTCGTTATTTACTCTATTAACACTTTAAAAATGCTACCAATTTTGACTCTCTCCCAATTGCTGCCCTACAAATTCATAACGTATCGTGGAACGTGAAAATTTAATCGGACAAGCCAGTTGTGCTTCGGTCTGCTGACTGTTGGATTTGAGTGGCACCTGTACTACCCATCCCCGCTGCTGGGCCATATCAGAATGCAATGCTTCTTCAAGTTTCAGCACCGGTTCGACACAGACATCCAGCGCAGCAAACAGCGTTTGCCATGCAGCCAATGGCTTGGTCTTGATTGTATTCTGAATCGCCTGCTTCACCGCAGCATGATCTTCAGCGGCATAAGAAGCGCCTTTTTCCAGAAGAATCGGCAGCTCTAAAGCCTGAGCCAATCCCTGCATAAATTGTGGTTCCAGACTGCCAATCGACAGATAACGCTCATCCTGAGTTTCATAATAGTCGTAAAAAGTCCCGCCATTCAGATACCCTGATTCAGGTCTCTGATGCTGATTGCCAGCCAGACTGGCAGAAGCCGCCAGATTATTCATCGTCACCACGCAATCGGTCATGGAAATATCAATATACTGGCCTTTGCCACTTTGCTGGCGTTCAATCACCGCAGCCAGAATCGCAATCACGGCATGCATGGAACCACCCGCAACATCAGCAACCTGAATTCCCAAGGCGGGTGGGCCATTTTCAATCCGGCCACTGTGTCCGGCAATTCCAGATAAAGCCAGATAATTAATGTCATGCCCTGCCTTATCTTTATATGTGCCAGTTTGGCCATAACCGGTAATGGAACAGTAAATCAATTTTGGATTAATTTCGCTTAAGGTTTGATAGTCTAGCCCAAGACGCTGCATCACCCCTGGACGGAATTGCTCAATCACGATGTCATAATCTGCAATCTTGGATTTAACCAGTTCAATATTCGCAGGATCTTTCAAATCTAAAGCAACCGATTGCTTGTTTCGATTCAAATAACTTTGTGAAGTGGCCTGTCCATTGGCAAAGGGTGGCATTAATCGCAACAGGTCCGGTCGGGTGGGTGATTCAATATGCACAACTTCTGCACCTAAATCAGCAAGATATAATGTGGCAAACGGGCCGGGTAAAAGTGTAGAAAAATCGAGGATTTTCAATCCTTTTAATGCATATGACATTGGAGTATTTGCTCTACTTATATTGCTTTTTTCAACATCTTATGCACATAAATGCATAAAAACAATGTCATGTTCAGCCATTTACCTTGATAGTTTCGGCAATCTAATATGTAAGAAAATGGCAAAGGTATTCTTGTAAATTGCCATTGCTTTATTATTTTTCGTCATTTAGGTCAATTATTAGTGAACATTAAAGAGACTGAAGGATTAAACATGAGTCGTGATACAATCAGTATCCACTTCGTCAATGCTGCCTTATCTGGCGTTAAGCGTCTGGGCATGGATGTCGATACTTTATTGTCTCACGTCGGGATTGAAGCAGAACTGCTGCATCAGCCCAAAGCGCGTATTTCGCCTGAACAATATACCCGCTTTATTAAAATGCTGTGGATGGTGACCCAGGACGAGCATGTCGGCTTTGACAAACAGCAACGCCGGTTGGGTACTTTTGCGATCATGTGCCAGCTCATCATTCATGCCAAAACCCTCGGTGATGCACTAGAACTTTCTTCCCAGTTCTACAAACTCTTTGGTGATGAATGGTCGGTGACCCTGGAGCGTGACAAACACGAAGCTCGTCTTGTTCCACTCATTCCAAATGCAATGGATCCGGATCATTTTATTACTGAAAGCATGTTGATGATCTGGCATGGCTTGGCGTCTTGGCTCATTGAACGTCGCCTGCCACTGGAACGCGTGCATTTTAGCTATCCACGTCCAGCCCATGCCGATGAATATGATGCCCTGTTCTTTGCGCCGGTGATGCAGTTCGACATGCCACGTACCGAAATTACTTTTGCTGCGGACTATCTGGACCTGCCAATTCGTCAGAATGAAGAAACCTTAGAAGAGTTTTTGAAAGCTGCGCCGGCACAATTGCTAGTGAAATTCAAAAACACCAACTCGCTGACTTCACGGATTCGTGATGTGCTGAAGAGCCAGATTGGGGAAGAAATGCCGACATTAAACGATGTCGCGTCGATGTTATATCTATCACCACAAACCTTGCGCCGCCGTCTGGCAGCCGAAGGCAAAAGCTATCAAGGCGTAAAAGATGCCTTACGCCGTGATGCTGCAATTCACTTATTACTTAATCCGGATCTAACCCTTGAAGATGTTGCACAACAAGTCGGTTTCAGTGAAACTAGTACTTTCCACCGCGCCTTCAAGAAATGGACCGGTGTAACCCCGGGTCTGTATCGTCAATTGCATGGCTATCATTAATCAAATGATGTTGCGAAATAACATTTAAAAATTAAAATCAGTTCTCTCCGCCTAAGCATTAGCTTAGGCTTTTTTATAATTACAATTGGCTAAATCGCTCAATTGATCTGACCCGTTCTCGTCATTGCACTTCAAAAATTAAGGATTACACTCGAATCATTAGAATAATTTTCATTAAATCAATAAAAGGAACATGCTATGAGCGAGGCATATATTATTGACGCCATTCGTACGCCACGCGGAAAAGGCAAAAAAGATGGATCTTTACATCAAGTAAAACCCATTTCATTACTGACTAGTTTACTCAACGAACTTCAGGCTCGTCATCAATTTGATACCTCAAAAGTGGATGATATCGTGCTCGGTTGCGTCACCCCGATTGGTGATCAGGGTGCCGACATTGCCAAAACGGCTGCCATCGCTGCCGGCTGGGACAATAATGTAGCAGGCGTGCAAATCAACCGTTTTTGTGCTTCCGGTCTGGAAGCTATCAATCTGGCCGCACAAAAAGTCCGTTCTGGCTGGGAAGATCTGGTTGTGGCAGGTGGAGTCGAATCCATGTCCCGCGTGCCGATGGGTTCCGACGGTGGACCCTGGGCACTGGACCCTGAGACCAATATGGCCTGTGACTTTATTCCACAAGGTATTGGTGCAGATTTGATTGCCACGATTGACGGTTATACGCGTTCTGATGTAGATCAATTTGCCGAACAATCACAACAGAAAGCAGCTGCCGCTCAAGCCAATGGTTATTTCAATGCATCCGTGATCCCGGTAAAAGACAAAGCTGGTGTGGTGATTCTGGACAAAGACGAATTTATCAAACCGACAACGACCGCAGCCGGCCTGGGCAAACTCAATCCAAGTTTTGCCACTATGGGGCAAATGGGCTTTGATGCAATTGCCCTGCAAAAATATCCTGAAGTCGGTGCTGTCAACCATGTGCATCATGCCGGGAATTCTTCAGGCATTGTCGATGGCGCGGCTGTGGTTTTGATCGCATCGGAACAAGCGGTAAAAGAACAAGGTCTGAAGCCACGTGCCAAAGTACTGGCCACTGCGCTGGTCGGTGCGGATCCAACGATTATGCTGACCGGTCCTGCCCCGGCTGCTCGTAAGGCCTTGGCGAAAGCCGGTTTAACAATTGATGATATTGACCTGTTTGAAGTCAATGAAGCCTTTGCTGCCGTGGTGATGCGCTTTATCAATGAAATGAAGGTTGATCCTGCCAAGGTGAATGTCAACGGCGGTGCAATTGCCATGGGACATCCACTCGGTGCGACTGGTGCGATGATTTTAGGGACGTTATTGGACGAGTTAGAACGCCAAGGCAAAAAGCGGGGTCTGGCTACACTTTGCGTAGGTGGCGGTATGGGCATCGCAACCATTATTGAACTGGTATAAGGAGAAAAATAATGAGCGCAATTCAATATCAAAAAAATGAAGATAATATTGTTATTTTAACGTTTGATTCTCCAAACCAGTCTGCCAATACCATGAATGCCGACTTTCGCACGGCACTAGATGAAGTCGTTGTCCAGTTACAAGCAGATGAAGATATTGCCGGGATTATTTTCCGTTCAGCGAAAAAAACTTTTTTTGCTGGCGGTGATCTGGATGAACTGATTCAAGCCACTCCTGAACATGCAACTGAATTCTTCAATATGATTGAAGCGATGAAAGCCAAACTACGCTATATCGAAACTCGCGGTATTCCTGTCGTTGCTGCATTGAATGGTACGGCGCTTGGCGGTGGCTGGGAAATTGCCCTGTGTGCCCATCATCGTATTGCCCTGAATGACCCTAAAAGCAAATTTGGCCTACCTGAAGTCACACTGGGTTTATTACCAGGTGGCGGTGGTATCGTCCGTAGCGTCCGCCTGCTCGGTCTGCAAAATGCCCTTCCTTTATTGATGGAAGGCAAACAGTTTGGAGTCGACAAAGCCAGATCTTTAGGGCTGATTCACGATCTCGCAGACAGTGCAGATGGACTCTTAGAAAAAGCCATTGCCTGGATCAAAGCCAATCCAAAGTCACAACAACCTTTCGATGTAAAAGGCTATAAAATTCCGGGTGGTAGCCCTTCGACACCAGCAGTTGCCCAGATGCTGGCAATTGCTCCGGCGATGCTGCGCGATAAGACCAAAGGCTGCTACCCTGCACCTGAAGCAATCATGTCAGCTGCGGTAGAAGGTGCACAGGTCGATGTCGATACAGCCCTGACCATTGAATCACGTTACTTTACTTATCTTACCATCGGTCAAATTTCTAAAAATATGATTGGCACCTTCTGGCATGGTCTGAATGCAATCAAGTCCGGCGCCAGTCGCCCTCAAGGTATTGCAGCGTGGAAAGCCACTAAAGTCGGCATTTTGGGCGCAGGCATGATGGGTGCTGGGATCGCCTACGCTACTGCCAGCAAGGGCATACCAGTCGTTCTAAAAGATATTTCATTAGAAGCGGCTGAAAAAGGCAAAGCCTACAGCCAGAAAC
The DNA here is from genome assembly GCF_053543775.1 of Acinetobacter endophylla. NCBI lineage: Bacteria > Pseudomonadati > Pseudomonadota > Gammaproteobacteria > Moraxellales > Moraxellaceae > Acinetobacter > Acinetobacter endophylla. The sequence continues at coordinate 18,596 of NZ_JBLVOM010000234.1, forward strand.
TGCTGGATAAAAAAGTCGCTCAAGGGCGTTTAACAGCCGAGAAACGAGATCAGTTTTTAAGCCTGATTCAAACGACTGGATCTAATGCAGATCTAGCAGGTTGCGACCTGATCATTGAAGCAGTTTTTGAAAATCCCGCGCTCAAGGCTCAAGTCACGCAAGAGGCAGAGCAATATCTTGCCAGCAACGGCGTGATGGCATCTAATACCTCGACCCTGCCGATTACAGATTTAGCCCAGGCTTCAAAAAATGATCAGAACTTCATCGGCCTGCATTTCTTCAGTCCGGTCGATAAAATGCAGCTGGTGGAAATTATCAAAGGTAAAAACACCTCGGCAGAAACGCTGGCCAAAGCTTTCGATTTCGTGCAGCAAATTGGCAAATTACCGATTGTGGTGAATGACAGCCGGGGATTCTTTACCAGCCGCGTGTTTGGTAGCTTTGTGCAGGAAGGCTTGCGTCTGCTGGCAGAAGGTGTGCATCCAGCGCGAATTGAAATGGCTGCACTCAAAGCCGGTATGCCAGTGGGCCCGTTGGCGATTCAGGATGAAGTGTCCTTAACATTATCTGAACATGTAGCCAATGAAAGATACAAAGCTTTAGAAGCACAAGGTCAGACCATCATTAAATCACCCGCTGATGACGTGATTCACAGCATGATTCACGAATTTAACCGTAAAGGTAAGGCTACAGGCGCAGGTTTTTATGATTATCCGGCCGATGCCAAAAAGCAGCTCTGGACTGGCCTCAGCCACTGGAAAAAAGACAACGATATTTCTGAACAGGAAATGATTGACCGCTTCCTGTTTGTACAGGCATTAGATACCGTGCGCTGTCTGGAAGAAGGTGTCCTGGAATCTGTGGTCGATGCCAATGTCGGTTCTATTTTTGGTATTGGCTTTGCCGCCTGGACGGGCGGTGCTGTGCAATTCCTGAATCAGTATGGTTTAGCCAAAGCCGTGACCCGTGCCAAAGTACTTGAAAATAAATATGGTGAACGTTTTAAAGCTCCACAGCTTCTCAACGATCGTGCAGCACACGCTCAGCCGATTCAATAATTTGAGCACTTAAATAAAAAGAGGAACGTGTTTCCTCTTTTTTATCTTCCAGCTTTGCTTCAAACAATGAACAGAGTCATGTGATGACAGATTTTGATCTGCTTTTTGATCAATTTATGTTATAAAGTTACATAAGTTTGGTATCCACGTGGGTAAGACCTATGACTGATCACAGTTCACCTGAAAAATCTCCTTGGGGTTGGAAAGCACTTATCATCTTCTGTATTTTAGGTGGATTATTCATGCTTATTTTTTGGCTCGCGATAAGTAATGAACCGGATTACATGCCAAGCCAGCAAAATAAACAAACGACCCAGCAACACGCTTTTAAAAATGCACCAACGATGTCTCCAGAAGCGCTTGCCAAAGCTCAGGCGGATCGTGAAGCACGTGAAGCTGCCAATGTGGCTCCTACAGATACGACAGCCGCTGAGCATCATATGTCAGCTGAAGAACATGCCAATATGGATAATGCCGAGCACAGCTCAAATGCAGCACATGGCCACTGATCCAGATTCAGTCTATGCATAAAAAAGCGAGGTCAATGCCTCGCTTTTTTATATTTGAATGGCTGAAAATTAAAGCTTTAAATACATATCAATATGTGGAATGCCACAATCCAGATATTCCTCGCCTTGAACTTCGAATCCCAGCGCTTGATAGAAGCCAATGGCATGCACTTGCGAAGACAGCTTGACCAACTCGCGCTGCTCTGCACGCGAATGGTCAATCACGGCCTGCATCAAGCGCTGACCAACACCTAAACCACGTGCTGTGTTTAGGACTGCAACCCGACCGATACTGTTATTTGACAATAACCGTGCTGTGGCAATCGCCTGATCCTGCTGAAAAACAATAAAATGTACAGCAACCGCATCTTCAGCATCCCACTCATCTTCAGCTGCGATATTCTGTTCTTGGATAAACACGGCTTCACGAATCGCTTTGGCATGCTCAGCCAAATCCTTCCAGCTCCCGGATACTATTTTCAGCTCTGGATTTTTTAGCATTTAGATCCAATTCCCTGTTGGTCCCACTGATCATTGAGCAACAATTCCAGTGAATGTTTCTGGATTCCATACATCTCTTTCAAGGCCTTAATTTGTGCCAGAACCGCCTGATCAGGTTGTTGATAGTCTTTACGCTTTGTCGCCAGAATCATTTTATTTTTACTGGTATGTTCCAGCGCCACAAATTCAAAAACTTTGGTTTCATAACCATAAGCTTTGAGCAGTAAAGCACGTATGGTATCAGTCAGCATTTCGGCCTGCTGCCCCGCATGAATACCGAATTGCAACATCGGACTCAGGGCTTTCGGTGCTTGTAACTGTGGACGTAACTCCTTATGACAACATGGCGCACACATGATCATCTGTGCATTCAGGCGAATCCCACTATGAATCGCAAAATCTGTTGCTACATCACAGGCATGCAAGGCAATCATTACATCCAGACGTTCCGGCGCATAAGTACGCACATCCCCCTGGAAAAAGTCCAGCTGATCAAAACCGGATTGCTGCGCGACATTCTGGCAGAACTCAACCATTTTCGGATTAAGCTCTACTCCAGTGACATACGGCGTTTGACCATGTTTTTGCATATAGTCATATAAAGCACAGGTTAGATAGCCCTTACCCGAACCAAAATCCACCACGCGCAGGCCTTCGGCCTGTGGCTTAATCTGTGCCAATGCACCTGAGAAAATTTCCACAAACTTATTAATCTGCTTCCATTTGCGCGCCATGCTCGGAATGATTTGCGCTTTTTGATCGGTAATACCGAGATGCTGGAGAAAGATACTGTCCTGATCGACAAAACGTTGTTTAATCCGGTCATGACCTTGTTCAGCAGGCTTCACCTGATTCATCGCTGCTTTATGTTTACTGCGTGTCAACATGGCTTTTTTCTTGTTTTTTTTCAGCTGTAATTCTTCATCTACTGTCATCAGATTGGCTTGCTTGCAACATGCTAACAATGTAGTCACCTGCGATAACGCTTCTTCCAAAGGATAGTTTTTAGTGACATCCTGCGTCTTGTAGCGATACAGGCAGCTCAATACCCGTTGTTCATTTAATGTAATGACTCGCCAGGTCATTTTCTCTAAATCCTGCAGCTCACCCTTATACTGGCTTAAGATCAGACGATCAAACTGATTCCTTTCAACAGTTTGCTGAAATGTATCCAGGAATTGCTGTTCCTGGTCCGAGAGAGTTGCCAATGTTGACATAGATAAAACCTGAAATGAATTGCATATCAAGTTTAAATCTTCTTAACCTAAAAGCAAAATTGAATTACTATACAAGTGTATATTTGAAGAAAGAATGACAATGATGCAGAATGCTCCACTGGTTCCAGATTATGATCAGAATGAGGAACGGATTAACTATGTCAGTCATGGTATAGGTGCCGGACTCTCCGTTGTTGCCGGTATTCTTTTAATTATTAAAGGTTCTTATCTAAGTACCGGACAATGGATTGGGCTTTGGGTCTATGCGCTCAGCATGATTTTGCTGTTTTCTGCTTCCATGCTTTACCATATGGCCACCACAGCAGACCGTCGTTATTTTTACAAAAAAGTCGATCATACCGCGATTTATTATTTGATTGCCGGAACCTATACCCCGTTTCTGTCAATCGCCATTCCCACCCCTAAAGCCCATTATTTATTGATTGCGCTGTGGGTGATTGCCATCCTTGGTACACTTTTCAAGTTCGTTTTCATTCATCGTTTCCAGAAACTTTCTTTGGCTGCTTATCTGGCCATGGGCTGGCTGGCACTGCTGGTCATGGATGATATGCAGCAATATCTAAGTGCTCAATCTTTAACCTTTCTCATCATTGGCGGATTGGCTTATACCGTGGGTGCATTGTTTTACGCTTTAAAAAGAGTAAGATATACCCACGCTATCTGGCACATATTTGTATTGATAGGCGCAGGATCACATTTTCTGGCTATCTATCTTTACGTGATTTAATCATCTCCTTTTTCATTTCAGTGACCCTGAGCGAGTTTAAGCGAGAAGATTGCAGTTGTTTTTTTAAAAAATTACGCCTTTTTTAAAAAGATTACGCTTTTAAAACTAAGTTTTTTTATTTTTAGTAAGTGTAAGGTTTTCCATGGCGTCGTCTAATTCTGCTGCTCAGCCAGCACAAAATTCAAAATTTCGCGTTTTAACAGCGAGCTTGGTAGGCACCACAATCGAGTTCTTCGATTTTTATATTTATGCCACCGCTGCTGTCATTATTTTTCCGTATCTGTTCTTCCCTACCAGTACAGATCCGATGACCGCAACCATTCAGTCTCTTGCGACTTTTGCCATTGCATTTATTGCCCGTCCGATTGGTGCAGCATTATTTGGTCATTTAGGTGACCGGATCGGACGAAAAGCCACCTTGGTTGCAGCTTTGCTGACTATGGGGATTTCAACCGTTGCGATTGGTCTATTGCCAACTTATGCGCAAATCGGACTTGCTGCGCCACTGTTACTTGCACTGTGCCGTTTAGGTCAGGGCTTGGGTCTGGGTGGTGAATGGTCAGGTGCGGTACTTCTTGCAACTGAAAATGCCCCGGAAGGCAAACGTGCCTGGTATGGCATGTTCCCGCAACTGGGTGCTCCGATCGGCTTTATTCTGGCAACAGGTTCTTTCCTGACGCTTGGCGCTTTCATGTCTGAAGCTGACTTTATGGCTTGGGGCTGGCGTATTCCGTTTATCTCAAGTGCCTTGTTGGTAATTGTCGGTTTATGGATCCGTTTAAAACTGCATGAAACGCCTGCTTTCCAGAAAGTGCTGGATAAACAAAAAGAAGTAAATGTTCCTTTTGTTCAAGTGTTCAAAAAGCACTCTCGTATGCTAGTTCTGGGTACGATTGCTGCAATCTGTACATTTGTTGTGTTCTACCTTACTACGGTATTTGCATTGCAATGGGGAACCAAACAACTCGGTTATTCCCGTGAAGAATTCCTGCAATTGCAGTTAGTTGCAACCCTGTGTTTTGCTGCATTCATCCCGCTTTCAGCAGTATTGGCAGAGAAATTTGGCCGTAAGACTACTTCCATTGCGGTATGTGTCATTTCTGCGATCTTCGGTATCTTCTTTGCAGATATGCTTGAATCTGGCAGCACCTTGGTGGTGTTCCTGTTCTTGTGTATTGGTCTGGCGATTATGGGCTTAACTTATGGGCCAATCGGTACTGTATTGTCTGAAATCTTCCCGACTTCAGTACGTTACACGGGTTCTGCATTGACCTTTAACTTGGCAGGCATTTTCGGCGCATCATTTGCACCGTTAATCGCAACCAAGCTGGCAACAGCCTATGGTTTATCTGCAGTCGGTTATTATCTGACCGCAGCATCTATCCTGTCACTTGTCGCGTTTTTGCTGATTCGTGAAACCAAGAATGATGATGTAAATAATCAGATCTAAGATTTTAGATTGATTCAAAAGCCAGCACTTGATGCTGGCTTTTTTTATGATTTCACAACAAAACTCGGCTACTTATCTCGTTAAATTTGCTCAACAATCAAATGAACTCAATTCAAAAAATGAGGCAAGGCCATGCAGGATCTTATTGAATACCTCTCGCAGGAGCAGTTGGTCAATATCATTATTTTGCTGGAAGATGATAAAAAATTAGAAGCTGTTCGCTATATCACCGAGAATACACCCTTGGATGAAGCTCAGGCGCTGCAAGTGATTGATGAAATTGTGCAGGAACATGATGTGGTCATGAAGCATGAGAGTACAGGTCCACGCTTTAGTGATGATGCCGGTGATATTGACCTGGTGACACCGCCACTGGAAATCCCCACCCATCCTAGCTTGAGTACACCGACAGAAGCTGAAATCACTGCGCAACAATTACGTGAAAATGTGCCAACCCGCAAAATTGAAAAGAAAATCTGGATGATGGCGGCTATCGCGGTGGTGTTGCTGATTCTGGTCTGGATCATCAGTTAACGCGGTACAGAATGCCGGCTGAATTTAGATCAGTTCAATAATATCAATGGTAGGTGGCACCCGAAAACGGAAAGGTACACCGACCAAGCCGGTACCGACAGTAACGAACACATCTGCATGTTCATGGCGGTACATGCCCTTTTTATGTCCCAAAATTGAAACCTTTTTCATGACGTAATTAGTTAGCCAAGGCAGCTCTACCTGTCCGCCATGAGTATGCCCGGACAGCATCAGAGGGCGCGTCGGCAGTTTGGGAATCATATCGACCGTATCCGGGTTATGCGAAAGAATGACCCAAGGCTTGTCCTGAGGCAAGTCTGGCAAACTGCGCATATCGGCTTTTCCAGCCCAGAGATCACCCACGCCCAAAAGGCGAAACTCATCAAATTCGACAATTTGACCTTCAATATCCATAACCTGATTAACTTGCAATGCATAGTGCAACAGTTCGCGAATCGGCGGTCCGGGATATTGCTCATCGTGATTACCATTGACCGAATAGACCGGAGCGTGAATCTCTTTTAAAACTGCCAGTTCCTGTGCCAGTTTATTTTCTGGCTCGTAAGTCCAGTCGCCAGCAACCACCACCAAATCAGGTTGAATATGATTTAATTTGTGTACAATTTGTCGCAACTGACGCTCATGACCCGAAAAAAGACCGATATGTAAGTCTGCGATCAGGGCGATTTTCACCGGCTGCTTTAAACGTTTATCTGCATTGATCTGATATTGTGTCGTTTTCACTTGAATTAAATGCGGCTCGATAAAGCGTGCATAAGTCAAAACCCCACTGAGTAAAAATACAAAAATGGCTTCATGCAGTGAATAATAACCCGTCCATCCAGCATAAATACTGAAGAAAAACAAAGGGATTAATAAATAGGCAAGATAAAACGCCAGCAAATGACCAAAAGCTTTAAAGGGATGAATGGTTTCGGTACGTGATTGGCTCGACCATGCCTGAGCCACAGCCCAGATGGCTAAAATCGCCATTCCTAGATAAAAATAAAACAGTACGGAATTCGAATCCCACATAAATTGGCCTTATTCAGTCGAGCAGCAGATTACTGGCTTTATATTTATCTTTTCATAGCTGGCAATTATACTCAATTCTAATTTTTCATTCTTCGACTTATATGGCCACTGCTCCCCGCGATCAAGTTCATCTTCAATCCTCAAGTTTTATACGCACTCATCGCTATAAAGCCGGCATTTTACTGAGCTGTAGTCTGGTTCTGGGTCTACCTGCGTGTAGCACCTTACCCAAGCAAACCGAACAGCCAAGCCAGATGGCATTTGAAACGGATACATCGCAAACCAGCCTGGCACAAATTGTTGAACCTTTACGTGATCAGAACATCGGTCTGACCGGTTACCGCGTGCTGTATGATCCGCTTGAAGCACTGGCTGCGCGGATTCAGCTGATTAATAAAGCGGAACGTAGTCTGGATCTGCAATATTACATCTGGGATAACGACCGAATCGGTGCCCTCGCCCTGCATGCGATTATTCAGGCAGCAGATCGTGGCGTAAAAGTGCGCCTGCTGATGGATGACAATAATGCCAAGAAAATGGAAGGGATTTATCTGGCCTTAAACCAGCATCAAAATATCGATGTCAAACTGTATAATCCCTATCGCTTTCGTAAATACCGCGCCATGGACATGGTGCTGGATTTAAAGCGCATTAACCGCCGCATGCACAATAAAAGCTTTATTGCCGATAACCAGATTGCCTTGATTGGCGGGCGCAATATGAGTAACCAGTATTATAATGTCAGTGAAAGCTATCAGTTCTCTGATGTCGATGTGATGCTGGTCGGTGCAGCATCGGATGAAATCATTCATTCCTTCGATGAATACTGGAATGATGATTATGCCTATCCGGTACAAGAGGTGGTGAATCCACGGCATCATGGCTTACGTTTTCCAAGCTTAAAACAACAGCTAGAAACCCATAGTCAGGATCCAGCGACTCAAAATTATCTGGATCTGGCTAATCGTTCCAGAGCCTTTGACCAATGGCTGGAACAAAACATTCAGCTGGATTGGGTTGAAGCCGAAGTAGTCAAAGACCCACCGAGCAAAATCAAAGCCAAAGCCAAAACCGAAGAACATCTGAATTTCCAGTTATTACAGCGTCTGGAAAAACCTGAACAAAGTGTCGATATTGTCTCTGCCTATTTTGTTCCGGAAAAAATTGGTGCAGACCGTTTAAAGAAACTGACGAATGAAAATATCAAGGTTCGCGTCCTGACCAACTCTTTTAAGGCCAACGACGTTGCTGTGGTGCATGCTTTTTACGCCAAATATCGTCAGGATCTATTGAAAAATGGGGTGCAGCTGTATGAGTTCTTAGCAGCGCCAGAAGCCAATCACCTAAATGCCAATACTGAGGAAATTTCGAAAAAAGCCAAAGTCAGCTTGAAAGGACTGAGTCGTTCTAGCCTGCATGCCAAGTTAATGGCGCTGGATCAAAAACAGGTATTTATTGGTTCTTTTAACTTTGATCCGCGTTCAGCCTATTTGAATACTGAAATTGGCGTATTGCTAAACAGTCCGTCTTTGGCACGTGCAGTACACGACACCATGGACAAAAATTTAAGCAAATATGCTTATAAACTGGTGCTGGATGCGAATCAGAACATTAACTGGAAAATCAAGAAAGCCAATGGTGACGTTCAAACGTTTACCAAAGAACCAAAAATGAAATGGTATCAGAAAGCTAGCCTTAAACTGGTGTCTTGGCTGCCAATTGAAGGTTTTATGTAAGCTTGATTCTTTGAACAGAAACCATAAAAAAGCCTCTTATTGAGGCTTTTTTAATACCCGTGACTGAAGTTCAACCAGGCCAGTCTGCATTTTTTCCTGGACCACACGGGTCAGGCTTTCAACCGTATGCCCTTCCGTGGCAATTGCAGGTAAAGCCACTAAATGTGCAATGACTTGCGGCATTTCCAGTACTTTTTTGACATGGGCGGCAAAACTGATGTCATTGACAAACGGCGCAACCATATCCAGTTCGCCCTGCTGATTCACATAACAAATCAGACAGATTTGTACAGGACGCTGGGCTTCAATCGCAGCGCCTAAAATCCGGCCGTGCACTTTTTTGATGGCTCGCCCATCAGAAGTCGTCGCTTCAGGAAAGAACAGCACCGGAATATTCTGTTTCAGGAAACCGGTAATTTGTTCACGAATCCTGACGGAATCTCCTGAACCACGTTTAATAAATAAGGTACCCCCTCCCTTGGCCAATTTCCCTAAAATCGGCCAGTTCTCAATTTCTGCTTTTGCCAGAAAAAATACGCGCGCTCCGGAACCCAGAACGGCAATATCCAGCCAGGACACATGATTACTGACCCATAAGGCGGGTTCACGTGGAATCTCGCCATGTACCTGCACTTCGATATTGAATACTTTGCATAACTGGCGGCAAAAATGTTGCACATAGCGCGTATTGGTCGGTTTATTCGGATTTTTATATAAGCCATGACGAAAAACCAAATAAAACCCCTCACTGATGGTGGCCAATGAGGCGGTAATTTTCCGGCTATACAGAAAAAACTTGGCCAAGCCTTCGATATCTGGAGTCTGGTTTTGTACAGTTGAATTCATAAAAACGTCATTAAATCCTAAGCGAGATACAGGGAATATCCACGAATTAAACTCATTCTATACTGTTCATTCGCAACTTGCATTGATAATAAAAATCGACCAATAACATCTATATCTTCAATTTTAATTGGATTAAAAAATCATTCGAACTAAAACTATCGAAATATTAGATTGAAAAGGATCGTAGCCATGCCAGATCAAACCCAGCCCGCGAACGACACACCTCAACCTTTACAAGTGCTCAAATATATTTTGAGCGGCACTTTCATCTATGCCGTGGTACTGGTAACACTTGCACAACTGTTTATCAGCGCACTCTAAACCAAAGCCGCGCTAATTCAGTATCTGCACAGCCCTTTTTCAACTACACTAAAGTTTTCAAGTGGAGATTGGCCTGAGTGGAATATTTACAACAACATCGAGGGAAAGAGCGCGTCATTCTGGTGAGTGTCAGCGTACAAATGCTGGATGACCTTGATGCTGAAGAGTTTCGTTTGCTGGCCCAGTCTGCAGATACTGAAATTCTGGAACATATTCATGCTCAGCGGGTCAAACCTGACGCCAAATTTTTTATCGGCTCCGGCAAGGCAGAAGAAATTGCTGAACGTGTTGAAGAACTGGAGGCCAATCTGGTCATTTTTGACCATGCCCTGACCCCGGCCCAAGCCCGAAATCTGGAACAGGTGATCAAATGCCGCGTGGTCGATCGTACTGAACTGATTCTGGATATTTTTGCCCAGCGTGCCCGTACCTATGAAGGTAAGCTGCAAGTCGAACTGGCACAGTTACAACATTTATCTTCACGTTTAATTCGTAGTCGTGGCAATCTCGACAGCCAGAAAGGCGGGATCGGTTTACGTGGCCCGGGTGAAACCCTGCTTGAAACAGACCGCCGTTTGCTGCGTATCCGTATGGGACAACTCAAGGCACGCATTGATAAAGTCCGCCAGACCCGGATGCAAGGCCGTGTTGCCCGTCAAAAAGCAGCTGTTCCAACAGTATCTTTAGTCGGCTATACCAATGCCGGCAAGTCGACCCTCTTTAATTTACTCGCCAACAGCGATGTCTATGCAGCCGATCAGCTGTTTGCAACCTTGGACCCAACCTTACGGCGTCTGGAATGGGATGGGATCGGCAATCTGGTGCTGGCCGATACGGTCGGTTTTGTCCGTAATCTTTCCCATTCACTGGTGGAATCCTTTAAAGCAACTTTGGAGGAAACCGTAGAAGCCACGCTGTTACTGCATGTCATTGATTCAAGCAGCCCAGAAATGCTGGAGCAGATTGAAGCTGTAGAAAAAGTGCTGAAAGAAATTGGAGCCGATGTTCCGATCCTGCAGGTTTACAATAAAATTGACTGTAGCGGTGAAGAAGCCAAAATTATTTATCGACGCCCGGGCGAACCGGAACGGGTCTATGTTTCGGCACATAGTGGCGAAGGTATCGACCTGCTGCGTAAAGCGGTACATGAGTCCTTGATGGGGCAACTACAGTCCTTCGATTTAATCCTGAAACCCGCTTATGGCAAGCTGCGTAACCAGCTCTATGGTCTGAATGTGATTCAGTCTGAACATTATGATGATGAAGGCCAACTGCATCTGCACATTCGAATTGCGCCACAAAAACTGGAACAATTGATTAAACAGGCGCATTTACCCTTGGATGAAATTCTGGGCAAACAGGCGCAGCAGTTTCAACGTCCACTGGAAGCGTTTGAAATCCAGTCAAAGATCGAGTAAAACTTGATAAGTAAACTTATTAATATTAATGATTATAGCAATGAACTGGATAAAACGAATAGATTGGCCAGCATGGATCGGCACCCTGTTACTTATTATTGTCTTTCGGGAAGCTTCGGTTTGGTTAATGACCCAACTGAATCATCCTGAATTAGGCAATCTGGTCGGGTTATTGAGCCTTTTAATTGCGCTGTTTACCTGGCGCTACTTTGGCAAACTCCCCGCCCGCCTTGTGGATACCAATAACAAACTGATGAAGGAAAGCGCCTTTGCTTTCTTGCCTGTCAGTGCAGGTGCACTGATGATGCTGGTACATATGGGCCAGAAAATTCCGGCCTTTCTGTTCATTATGTTTTTCAGCACCCTGATTCCTTTATGGATTTACGCCAAAATGGCCAAGCGCTGGTTATAGGAGTTCCGCATGTTATCTATTTTGTATGGCTTTGCGGTTACGCTCAGCGCCTATCTGATTGCCAAACCCTGTAACCGGTTCATACCGCAAATTCCCGTCATCGTGTTCAGCATGTTCTTTGTACTGGCGATTTTATTTGTGCTGGGCATTCCCTATGAAAATTACATGGATGAAGTTAATCCTCTCTTCAACCATTTACTCGGCTATGTGACCGTCGCCTTGGCTATCCCTCTGGCCGCGATGCGCTACGATGACTTGCCGCTCAAAGCCATTATCGGCATTTTGGTTTTTGCCAGTATCAGTGCTGTCGCCTTACCGATGGGACTGGCTTATCTGCTGCATATGTCCTCTGCAGACATTATGGCGTTTGCTACCCGTGCCGTGACTACTCCAATTGCGATTAATATTGCCACCCTGCTGGATGCACCCATCAGCATGGTCATTCTGATCGTGATTCTTTCTGGTGTGATTGGTGCAGCTTTTTCTCCATTTATTCTGAGACATATCAATGATGAACGTGCCTCCGGATTGGCTTTAGGACTGGCTGCACATGCCATTGGTACAGCTCAGGCCTGGCAGCGCGGCAGTGTTGCAGGTCGTTATGCTGCTTTTGGCATGGCGGTAAATGCGGTCTTCACCGCGATCTGGTTGCCAACTTTTATACTTTATTTGCAAAAAATGTGACTAGTGAATCAAATTATTCATTTGTTTTATGTGGTAATCGTTCTTACTATAGAGTAAGAACTCTAATCCAACCTAGGAACAGATATATGAATAAAGTTCAATTTTTTTCAACTTTACTTTTAGCCTCTTTCAGCCATCTGGCTTTGGCCTCTGACCTTTCAGGGACATGGAGAAATATTGACGACAAAACTGGTTCACCTAAAGCATTCCTCGAAATTCGTGAGACGGCTTCCGGCGTCTATGCTGCCAAGATCACAAAAATCACCCCGCGTCCTGGATATACCCCGAAAGAAAACTGTGTGTCCTGTCCTGCACCTTATACCAATAAACCTATTCTCGGCCTGGATGTGCTCACTGGCTTAAAGCACGTCGGCAATAACAGTTTTGCTCAAGGCAAGCTGCTTGATCCATTATCAGGGAATCTTTATAACACCAAAGCAAAATTAAGTGCTAATGGGAAACGTCTGATCCTACGCGGCTATATCGGCGTTTCAGCACTAGGCCGTAGTCAAACCTGGATTAAGCAGGATTAATTCCTGCTTTATTAAATAAAATGTGACGGGGTTATGCTTTAGTAGATAGAAGCTTGCATTTTAATGCATTAAGTTGTATGAATATTAAACATATGCTTTTTTCATGCAATATAGATTATGAAAGTGCATTAACGTAGTTTGCGTCAACATTCACCACATGGAATTAGGTGAATGTTCATAAAAAAATAAGGATAAGGATATCGCATGTATAAAATCGCAATTTTAACTGTTTTTTCAGCTTCTTTATTCACAGGCTCTATGGCCTTTGCTCAGGAGTTATCTGGTCTCTGGCAACAGATTGATGATAAAACCGGCTCACCTAAAGCATTGATTGACATGAAAATGCAGGCTGATGGCTCGTATACCGGAACGATTAATAAAGTCACACCTCGCCCAGGTTATACACCACGGGAAAAATGTGTCAAATGTCCACCACCTTATACCGATAAACCGATTTTGGGGTTAGACGTCATTAAAGGACTGAAACCCACCAACAAAAATAACTATGCACATGGCCGGGTACTCGATCCACTCACTGGCAAAATTTATGATTTAAAAGGGCGGATTTCTGCCAATGGGAAACGACTGACTTTACGTGGATATATCGGGATCTCTGCGATTGGTCGCACACAAACCTGGATTCGCCAGGATTAATAAAAACAGCACTTTTGTGTTGGGGATATTTTATTCATCTATAAAAAAGGCATAAATATAATGAAACAAACTAAATTAGGATTAATGTTCATCGCTGCACTGATGACTGGGACTGCTTATGCACAGGATCTGACGGGCATCTGGCAGCAAATTGATGATAAAACCGGCTCACCAAAAGCAATTATTGAAATTCGTCAAAATGATAATGGAACTTTTGCTGGAAAAATTATCAAAGTGACTCCACGTCCAGGCTATACCCCACAAAAGACCTGCAATAAATGTCCCGCGCCTTATACCAATCAACCGATCCTGGGTATGGATGTATTGACTGGCTTAAAACATGTGGAAGGCACCAATAATTATGAAAAAGGTAAAGTGATTGATCCATTGGCAGGTAAAATTTATGATGCTCGAGTGCGTCTAAATGCCAATGGTAAACGTTTAACCTTGCGTGGTTATGTCGGTGTGTCCGCTTTAGGCCGTAGCCAGACCTGGATTCGCCAAGATTAGTACCTAATTCTCATTATTCAAAAAAGCTGCCAAATTGGCAGCTTTTTTTTAGTGTATCAACTCTATAGTATTCAGATAAGTGTTGACTATTTTAGTAAGATTTCTAACATGAGCGGGCGATGATAAAAATTCTTTGGAATGACTCTCTATGTTTAAAAAAATATTACTTGCCGCGCTTACAGCAGGATGTATGACCAATCTTTGGGCAGACGATATTACCGGGACCTGGCAACAAATTGATGATAAAACGGGGGCGGCTAAAGCGATTATCGTCATTAGCAAAGAAGCAAATAATACCTATTCAGGCAAAATTGTAAAAATCACGCCTCGCCCAGACTATAATCCACGTGAAAAATGCAATAACTGCCCTGCACCTTATACCAATCAGCCTATTTTAGGCATGACCATTTTAAAAGGCTTAAAACTGGTTGAAGGCACCAAGAACTATGATAAAGGTCGTATTATCGATCCATTGGCAGGTAAAATTTATGATGCAAAAATGCGTTTAAACAATACCGGTAAACGTTTAACCTTACGTGCCAGCATAGGCGTTTCAGTTCTAGGCCGTAACCAGACCTGGATTCGAGCAGACTAAATTTTAAAACTAAAAAAGCCACGTAATCACGTGGCTTTTTTAATAGCTTTACTTACATCACCGGATTATCCACTGCAAACATCTGCTGATCTTCTAGGCGGAATGCCATGAGTTGATTACCCCAGACACAACCGCCATCTACATTCTGAATCTTGTTCGAAATGGTTTTACCGTTCAAGGCGGCCCAGTGACCAAACAGGATCTGATGAGTTTGTGCGGCCTGTGATTCAAACTCAAACCAAGGTTTAAATCCTTCCGGCATCGGATCATCCAGCGCATCTTTAAAGCTGTATTCCAGACGTCCCTCAGCGTCAGTTAAACGCATTCGGGTGAGGTAGTTCACGATACAGCGAATACGTTCATGGCCTTGTAGTTGATCCGACCAGAATGCGGGCTCTTTCCCGAACATTTCTTTCAGAAAATCATCCAGCACCTCAAAGTCATCATGAGCAATGATCGCTTCGACTTCTTGTGCCAATTGAGCAGTTTTTTCTGCACTCCAGATATTCGGAATCCCAGCATGCGTCAGGATAGTCTGCTCATTTGGAAATAGACACATTGGCTGTTTGCGCAGCCAGTCAATCAAGTCATCACTGTCGATCGCATCAATCACATCACGAACATTGTCTTTTTCTTTCACCGGTTTGATGCCGCGCGCATAAGCCAGCAAAGTCAAATCATGATTTCCCAAGACCGTCGCAGCCGCACCTTGTTCAGCTAACTTTTTGATAAACCGCAATGCTGCAATTGAGTTTTCACCACGTGCAACCAAATCTCCGGCAAACCAGATAAAATCCCGATCTGCATCAAACTTGATTTCTTTAAGCAAAGCTTTCAAAGCCTCAAAACAGCCTTGAACATCACCAATCACATAATTATATCGAGCAGTACGGTTCATCGTAATTTAAGCCACCATTTGATCTGAAAGTGCAACAAACTGTTCAAGGGTCAGGGTTTCTGGACGCGCCATCGGGTCAACACCCGCTTTTTCAAAACCCTCTTCGACCAACATACCCTTCAAGCTGTTACGCAAGGTTTTACGACGCTGGGTAAAGACATGAGATACCAGACGTGCCAGCGCTTTTTCATTCTTCGCCACAATCGGTTTAACTTTATAAGGCTCTAAACGGAATACCGCAGAAGTTACTTTTGGAGGCGGATTAAAAGATCCAGGTGGCACTTCGAACAAGAAAGTCGGTTTACAGAAATATTGAATCATCACCGACAGACGGCCATATTCTTTGGTATTCGGTGATGCGGTAATGCGATCCACGACTTCTTTTTGCAGCATGAAATGCATGTCTTGCACTTTGTCACCAAATTCCAGGAGATGGAATAATAGTGGCGTTGAAATATTATAGGGTAAGTTACCGACGACACGTAATGGACGATCTTCCTGAAATAATTGAGAATAATCATATCTCAATGCATCGGCTTCAATAATGGTTAAACGTTCAGGATGCGGCACACGACCCGGCAGGCCAGCAGCCAGATCACGATCCAGCTCAAGTACGGTTAGGGCATCACATTCACCAATTAAAGGTGAAGTCAAAGCGGCCAGACCCGGGCCAATTTCCAGAATGTTCTGGCCTGGACGCGGATTGACTGAGCGTACAATTTTGGCAATGACACGCTGGTCATGTAAAAAGTTTTGACCAAATCTTTTTCGAGCCTGATGCCCTTCATCTTTTGGGTTTAAGGCATTAATTTGATACATAAAAACATTTCCAACGTGAGTGATGAACAATAATCAGTGGCGCGCCAGATCGAGGGCTAAATCGACAGCAACGTGCAGGCTGGAACTTTTCGCAAGTCCCGTCCCCGCAAGAGAGAGTGCTGTGCCATGATCAACAGAAGTTCGAATAAACGGTAAGCCGAGGGTAATATTAATGGCTTCACCAAAGCCCTGTGATTTTAACACAGGTAAGCCCTGATCGTGATACATCGCCAGAACAGCATCAGCATCTTTTAGGTTTTCTGGAGTAAATAAAGTATCAGCAGGTAGGCTTAAACTCATGTTGATACCTTGAGCACGATAGCTTTCGAGTACCGGATTGATCACTTCAATTTCTTCCATCCCCAAATAACCGCCCTCACCGGCATGCGGATTCAAGCCACAAACCAGTATATTCGGCTGTTCAATCTTGAATTTGGATTTCAGGTCATGAATCAGAATATCAATCACCTGATGCAAGCGTTCAGGCGTAATCGCATCTGCCACGGCACGAAGCGGAAGATGTGTAGTGGCCAAGGCCACGCGTAAAGTTTTGGTGGCCAGCATCATGACCACACGTGGAACACCGGCAAATTCCTGGTAATACTCAGTATGACCACTAAAAGAAATGCCCGCTTCATTGATCACGGACTTTTGTACGGGTGCAGTGGCGACGCCGACACTTTTGCCTGACATGGCATAGTCTGCGGATCGACGCAGTTGCTCCAGTACATAAGCCGCATTGTTCGGATTTAGTTCACCCAATACGACGTCTTGCTGCAAGGGTACATGTTCTACAAAAAGCTCACCGATGCCTGAAGATGCATCCTGCCCTTGATATGGAATCAGCTCAACCGGCAATTTAAGTGTCTGAGCACGTTGCTTGAGCATATCCATATCCGCCAATATCACAATCGGGCGCTCATCAACATGATCTGCAAGACTTAGGCAAATATCAGGACCAATTCCGGCAGGTTCCCCACTGGTGACATATAAAGGCAGCATCATCTTCTCAATTTGGCAAAGCTGAGAAATATTATAACCCGATCACGCCTACGCTGTAGTAATCATTGCAAAGTGTCCTTATAAATCAATATTTTGATACCATTGAAACTATGGTTACAAATATAGTTGCAGTTTTTGTAGCATATAAAGGCTTAGGTCTTTCTTTCACCAGGGAGATTAGATAAAATACAGCGCTTGAAATTTTAATTTTCATTTGTGATTCTTCACGTATTCGTTTAGAATCGCGTCTCCTTTAGTTTGGACAGATTCCATAGTCCAAACCAACTATAATAGGTAGTGGTTTAATGAAAACTCTCAGCGCTAAGCCAGCTGAAGTTCAACACGACTGGTACGTTGTTGATGCTTCTGGCAAAACTTTAGGTCGCCTTGCGACTGAAATCGCTCGTCGTTTACGCGGTAAGCATAAAACTTCTTATACTCCTCACGTTGACACTGGCGACTACATCGTTGTTATCAATGCTGAAGAAATCACTGTGACTGGTAAAAAGTCACAAGATAAGAAATACTATCGCCACACTGGTTTCCCTGGTGGTATCCGTGAGACTAACTTTGAAAAGTTAATCGCTCACAAACCAGAAGCAGTTCTAGAAAAAGCTGTTAAAGGTATGTTACCTAAAGGTCCTCTTGGTTATGCAATGATCAAGAAAATGAAAGTGTATGCAGGTACTGAGCATCCACACGCTGCTCAACAGCCACAAGTTTTGGACATCTAAGGGATAACAGCACATGGCTACTAATTATGGTACAGGTCGCCGTAAGACCGCAACTGCACGTGTTTTCCTATCAGCTGGTACTGGTAAACTCGTAATTAACAATCGTACTCTTGAACAGTATTTCGGTCGTGAAACTGCTCGTATGGTTGTTAACCAACCACTTGAGCTTCTTGAAGCTACTGAGAAATATGACCTTTACATCACTGTTGCTGGTGGTGGTATTGGTGGTCAAGCAGGCGCTATCCGTCACGGTATTACTCGTGCATTGATCGCTTCTGACGAAACTTTAAAACCTGCTCTTCGTCAAGCTGGTTTCGTTACTCGTGATGCTCGTGAAGTTGAACGTAAGAAACTTGGTTTACGTAAAGCTCGTAAACGTCCTCAGTTCTCTAAACGTTAATTCGTTTACCGAATCGGACAAAAAACCCTGGATTTTCCAGGGTTTTTTTATGGCGGTTAGTTGGTCACTTAGAGCTATTTTCTCGTTATTGTTCATGTACATCCTTACCCCATACCCCTTCATGACACCAGAATGACTTCATCAAATAATAATTTGCAATCCCAATACAGATAAACAGCAAAATGACAGGAAGCTTGATCAGCATCTTATTTTCCTCCAGTTGTTTTTCTTATAATCTACCTCGGCTCAAGCCGATTGATCTTTGATGCTTGGTGCTTTTTAGGTTGAATTTTAGTATCCTAGTCTATTCATTAGAAGCTCATCAGGATTTATGTCAATCGAAAGCGCGCCTCTTCAAGGAATCACTCTCTATAGTCATGCCGATGACTTTCGTTCCCATTGGATTCGCTATGTGCTTACCGAAAAACAGATTAAATATAACCTGATTTTGGTGGATGTCGATGATGAGGATCTGGCCAGTCTCAATCCTTATAATCAATTGCCGATGCTGATCGAAAATGAACTCAAATTATTTAATACTTCAATTATCTCAGAATATGTAGATGATCGTTATCGTCAGAATAAACTATATGCCGATGCTCCGATGCCCCGAGCAGAGCAACGACAATACATCTGGCGCTTTGAAAATGACTGGCTGAAGCTGGCTGATATCATGTTACGCCATCCTGATACGCTGGATAAGAAAGCCAGAACTCAGGCACAAAAGCAGTTACAGGATATCCTGATTTCACTGATGCCACTCTTCCAGCATTTTCCCTATTTTATGTCTGAACAATTTAGTATCCTGGATTGTATGCTGGCACCAATTTTTATCCGTCTGAAACAAATGGGTGTAGAATTACCACAGCAGCAATGCCGTCCGTTTTATTTATATTGCCAACGAATTTTCAGTCGTCCTGCCTTTGTAAAATCCATGACATTACAGGAAAAGAACCGTTATTCAGCGCAACTCAAGCACCCGTAGAGAAACCTCATGTCCGAACAAGAATTCAACCTTAGCCCTACCCGTCCCTATATGGCACGTGCAATCTATGAGTGGGTTTGTGATAACAATATGACGCCTTACCTGCTGGTGGATGCCACACGTCCAAATACCATGGTTCCTGAGCAGTTTATTAAAGACGGACAGATTGTCCTGAATATTGTGCCACATGCCGTACATGCGCTGCATATGAGCAATGATGCCATTAGCTTCTCGGCTCGCTTTGGTGGCGTTTCTCGTGATATTTATGTGCCTATGGCAGCAGTACTCGGCATTTATGCACGTGAAAATAGTCAAGGTTTATTCTTTGATCCAGGTGAATATGAGCATACACAAAATGATGAAGATGCTTTAAAATCAAGCACTGAAGAACAAACTGAACAACCAAAGAAAAAACCGACTTTAAGACTATTAGATTAAAAATAATGGAGCAAGTGAATGGCTTTTGATTTAGTACAATATTTTGTTGAACAGATAGAGACTCAAAAGCCTGAGCTTCTAAAAGAATATACAAAAGAAGAAAGACGAAAATATATATCAGAAATCAATGCCTTAACTTTAGGAAAACTTATTACTGAATGGCGTCATAACCCACAAAAAATTTATAATGAAATCAATCATCCTGATGAATTATATATCCTGGAAATCGTGCGTCATCTCGCTACCAGTCCGGAAAATCAATCTACTCTGGATCGAGCCCAGCTTGAGCACAGCACTTCAGAAATTTTTCATTTACAGCTTATTGAATTAAAACAACTGCATGATACCGGCAACCATAATATCCATAGCATTCAGGAATTACTGACCGGGCAAATTGAACATTTATCTGGTCAAGCAGATGATTGGGTTTGGACAACAAACAAGCTAACAGAACTCAAAGGCTCTAAACCAATTGTGCAAGAAGAGCTATCATTGGAAGCATCAATGAAGGAGTTTAATCAAATGGTAAGCCAGAATCAGCAGCATCAAGATGTCGAAGAAGTCATTGTTATCAATACCCCAACATGGGCAAAGATTGTTGAACCCATCGTGGCGATTGTCATTCTTTGGGTATTAATCGCAGCCGTAATGCGCGTGTTTGGCTAAAATAGTCTGCAATAAAAAACCAGCGATTCGCTGGTTTTTTATGTGCCAAAATTTACAAGATCAGCTTATAAACTCTTTTAGAGCCAGCCTTACAGAGATCCTACTAGGTCAAACAAATTGACAGAAATCATCTGCCTCAGAAGAATCTGATCAGCTTTGAGATAGATATGTTAAATATCTTATCTAAATTCCCGGGCCTAAAAAAATCCCCCTCTGCTAATGCGGAGGGGGATTTTGGAATAATGAGCTGGCGATGACTTACTCTCACATGG
>NZ_JBLVOM010000235.1:0-34037 GCF_053543775.1 Acinetobacter endophylla
CTTGATTCAGGATACATTAGTGCATGAAAGCCTCACAGAGAGTCACTGAAACAACACACGCCTGCTAATGTCATTACATGCCAGATGCTTATATTAAATAGGACGTATGAAAATACGTGATAAAACCATTTTAAAGAATAAGGATAAGTTTTATGTCGAATGATAATTTTGATCGTGATGTAATTAAGAATGCGCCTAAAGATGTCCGCGATGATTTAAATGCCGATCCAATTACTGGTGAGCCTGGCGCACATCCTGTGGGTACAGGTGTCGGTGCTGCAGGTGGCGCAGCAGCTGGTGCAGCCATTGGTGCTGCAGGCGGTCCAGTGGGTGTCGCTGTCGGTGGTGTAGTTGGTGCTGTTGTTGGTGGTCTGGCAGGTAAAGGTGTTGGTGAAGCTATAAATCCAACAGAAGAACAGGCTTACTGGCGTGATAATTCGATCAATACGCCATACTATTCAGATGCACGTACCACCTATAGCGATCTGGATTATGACCGTGATTATGATACGGCCTATCGAGTCGGTTATGAAAACCGTGGCAGCTATGATGCTCATACCCGTTTTGAAGATGTAGAACCTGATTTGAGACTGAAATGGGAACAAATGAAAGGCGAATCACGTTTAAACTGGGAACAGGCTAAATTTGCAGTGCGTGATGCCTGGAATCGTGTTTCACGTTAATTTTTAATCTTTGGATTAAACTGAAGTTTCTTTGGTAAAATCTGCAATAGGTTTGTGGGTTTTACCAATTTTAGTGATACATCTCACGGTTTGATGAATTAATAAATAAAAGTAGAAAAGTTAATAAATATTTTTTTATATTTAATGCTTGTCAAATGATCACAGAGCGCGTATTTTAATTTCAGAATCACATTTTATGAAAGACATAACATGTTAAAGCAACCTATCATTTCAAACGCATATTTTTATTTCTGGCAGTTTAGCTAATTGCCTGAACGCGTTTGGGCAATGAAAAGGTTGCCCACCAGTTTATACCTGATCGGCAACCCTGATCAGGTTTTTTTATGCCTTTCATTTTACAATATTTTGGAGACAGCCATGACAAACTTTAACTATTCATACTTTAACAACTTTTATTGGTCTTATTTTAGTCAGCTAATGACACTCACAACACTTTCGATTAGACCCATAACGCTCAAATAAAAGTTTGGACTGATTGCCAGTCCCAGGATTAAAGTCATGAATACCCCAAACACATCACAACAACATCATGCTGAAAGCATTTTAATTTTACCCCAGCAGCTTAAGCAGCAATTGCCATTGTCTCCGCAATTGGCCAGCCAAGTCGCTGAACATCGTCAAACCATTCAAAATATATTAGAAGGCAAGGATCATCGTTTGATGGTGGTCACAGGCCCATGTTCCATTCATGATGAAGCTTCCGCGCTAGACTATGCAGAAAAATTAAAACAGCTTCAGTCACAGCTATCTGATCAGATTTTCCTGGTGATGCGTGCTTATATCGAAAAACCACGGACTACGGTAGGCTGGAAAGGTTTCCTTTACGATCCAAATCTGGATGGTTCATCCAATATGCAATTGGGCTTGGAAAAATCCCGTGACTTATACCTCAAAATCATTGAAATGGGTCTGCCGATTGCCTCTGAAATCCTCAGCCCGATGGCAACTGCTTATTTCGATGACTTACTAGCTTGGGGTGCGATTGGAGCACGTACCAGCGAATCACAAATTCACCGTGAAATCTCAAGTCATATGCCATATAGCATTGGTTTCAAAAATGGTACTGATGGTTCGATCCAGATTGCTCTGGATGCCATTCAGTCTGCCTCTCATCCACATCAATTCCTGGGGATGAGCCAGTCTGGTTTACCATGCATTTTACACTCGCAAGGTAATCCGAAAGCACATTTGATATTACGGGGCTCGAATAGTGGACCAAATTATCAACTGGCAGAAATTGAGAAAATCCGGGCCAAACATCAGATCGACTTACCGGCATTGGTGATTGATTGCAGTCACGGCAATAGCGCAAAAAATCCACTCTTACAGCCACAGGTTTTACATACTATTGTGGCTGAAAGACTGAAAACCAATGTACGAGGTGTAATGTTGGAAAGTCATTTACTGGATGGTAACCAGAAAATTTCTGAGCAGATGCAGTATGGCCAGTCTGTTACTGATGGCTGTCTGGGCTGGGCTAAAACCGAACAGATGTTGTTAAATATGACTGACTCACTACGACTTGAAGGTTTGAAGCGTAGTGCTTAAAACTGAATGATGTCTTTCCTCAATTGATTGGGGAAAGACAGAATCCGATGAGGCTGATCAGCGGCATTTACTTAAATGCTTAAAGTAGCTAATCAGAGCATTTGAAAATAAAAATAATGATTAGAACGATTTTATAATATGAATAGCCATCTCTACTATTTCTATAAGATGAATTTATGAATGATTTTTTAACGGTAACAGGTTGGATTATAGGTTTAGTATCAATTGGTTATGCTTATCTTTCAGGTAAAAAAAGCGATGAAAAATTTTCTAGTATTCTTAACAAACTAGCTTCTCAGCCTATAGAGATTTTAGCTATTCTTAGCTCACCAAATGAAAATAAAGTAATAGAGCTATATGACTTTCAGAATAGAGTTAATGAACCCTATGTTTTATCTAAGTTTGATATAGATAATGATGGAGAGGATGAAATTTTCATACAATCAGGTGCAGGACCATATAGCTGTAAATTAGAAATATATAATTATATAAAAGATCCAGATGAACCCACACTTCAATTAATGGATACAGTAGTTGTTAGCACGACTGCTGGATACATATTCACTGATATAGATAATGATGGGATGCTAGAAATTATAACAAATGATAATTCTATTAAGGCAGATAAACCCTATGTCTTAGGTTTTAGAGATAGAGTGATTTTCAAATTTGTAGATAAAAAAATTAAAGAAATATCACGTTTAGAGCTGTATACAGAAGAAGAAATGACATCAAGATTAGAAGCGTTTGAAAAGAGAATTTTAGTTAAGTTGAGGATATATAAATTAAATATATATTAAAGTTTTTCTAAAATTAACATAATACACCTTATGCGAAACTCAGTTTTTTATTTCATATAAATTATTAGGTTATACCGTATTGGAAAGCCTAACTCAGCTGAATTTAGCTTTTTTAATAATTTATGAAGTTCCACACCTATTATTTGAACAAAGTTCCACGATTGATTCTGTTCAATTTTCATAAACATTGTTCTATTTTTCATAATTCATTAGTGCATGTGGTAGAACCGAAATTGGTACATAAAAAATAGAGGAGTTGGTAATCATAAGGAAAAAAATAACACTCTATATGTCGTAAAGGACAAATTATGATTCGTCTGATAGAATTTTACCATTTAAATGACAATCTTCTTTTTGAGCAGAGTTGCTTTAAAAAAGCGTATATATTGCAGGTTAATTTCATTTTTATTGAAGTAAATCACATAAAAAATTTAAAATATTTTCTTTATAAATCAAATATGTTTGAGGCTTTAAAAAAAACGCTGCACAATGAAATCAAAATATTTTGACATAAATCTAAGATTGAGATTTGTGCCGTTGTGCATTTCCGGGGGAAAAGATGTTCACGGCAGAATTGTTGGACGAAGCAAAAAAATTCATGCATCACATGCTGACTAAGGTGGTGGAATATGGCGGTTCAGATTTATTTATTACGGCTGATTTTCCACCTAGTATTAAACATCAGGGCTTAATGAAACCTTTTGGACAGCAGGAACTCACGGCTGAAAAAACCAAGCTGTTTGCCTACAGCTTGATGAATGATAAACAGCGTAAAGAATTTGAAACTGAACTCGAGTGCAATTTTACCATCACCGTGCCAGGTGTTTCCCGTTTCCGGGTCAATGTGTTCCAGCAACAACTCAATGTCGGCATGGTAATTCGTACCATTACTGCAGAAATTCCAAACTTCCAGAAACTGAAATTACCGGAATCGCTGAAACATGTGATTATGGAAAAACGCGGACTGGTGCTGGTGGTCGGTGGAACGGGTTCAGGTAAATCAACTTCACTCGCGGCGATGATTGACTACCGTAATGAAAATTCGGCCGGGCATATCATTACCGTAGAAGACCCGGTTGAATATGTGCACAAGCATAAAAAATCCATGATTACTCATCGTGAAGTCGGAGTGGACTGCCATTCCTGGCACAACGCGCTGAAAAATACCTTGCGTCAGGCACCAGATGTGATTCTGATCGGGGAAATTCGCGATACTGAAACTATGGAACATGCGATTGCCTTTGCGGAAACTGGTCATTTGAGTTTGGGAACACTGCACTCCAACAATGCCAATCAGACTTTGGACCGAATTATTAACTTCTTTCCGGAAGAACGCCGGAATCAGTTATTAATGGATTTGTCATCCAATATGAAGGCAATTATTTCACAGCGTCTGATTCGTACTCAAGATGGTAAAGGCCGTCGGGCAGCGATTGAAATCATGTTGAATACACCACTTATTTCAGACTTGATTCTGAAAGGTGAATTCCATGAGCTGAAAGCAATTATGGCGAAATCGCGTGAACTGGGCATGCAGACTTTTGACCAGGCCTTATTTGACCTGTATAACCAAGGCGCCATTTCCTATGAAGAAGCTTTGCGTAATGCTGATTCTACCAATGAATTACGTTTGCAGATCAAGCTGAAAAGTAACCGCCAGGACACTACCGTAGCCACAGAGGCAACCCAATTCACCATGATGCAAGATCCAAAAGCGGAAGAAAAAGAAGCAGAGAATACTTCGGTGTCAGAATAAATATTTACTCAAAACATCACAGGCAGAATTTTCTGCCTGTTTTTATTTATCTTATTTATTATTCAATCCATAAAACTAGACGGTTTTACGTTGCACCACCAGCTTAAAATAAATAATACTGCTTAAGGTTAAAATACCGCATAGCATAAAAGCAAACTGATAACTGTAAGCTGCAATGATGGCACCAATCAGCAGTGAACCAATGGCAATCCCCAGATCATAAAAAGTATAAAAAGTTGAAGTTGCATAGCCAATTCGATGCTTGGGTGCACCCTGAATCGCCAAGGTTTGAATACATGGTTGTACACTACCAAAACCCACGCCAACCATGACCGCAGCCAGCATGAATCCCCATAAGGTCTGAATCTGGCTAAGTAAAAACAGGCCCAGACTAAAGGCCAGCAACGCCGGATAAATCACATATTGTGGACCTTTACGATCATAAATTTTCCCGGTGATCGGACGGAGGCTCATCATGGAAATGGCGAAAATCACAAAAAATAAGCCGGCATAGGCCATTAAATCCTTGCTGGCTGCATATGGTGCAATAAAAGACATGATGCTGGCATAAGAAAAAGAAATCAGCATAGCCAGTACCGCGACAGGCAGCACTTTCTTTTCCACAAAATCTGTCAGCTCAAGCGAGGTTTTCTTGTTAGTGTTTTTGATGATTTTTTCAGGCTCTTTTACCGGAATTAAAAAGCAGAAGGCAAATCCGATAAAAACTAAGGCGATCAATAGCGTACTGACCTGAAAATAAGACCAGTATTCCATCAGGCTCAGACCAATTAAAGGACCCAAGACAATCCCCAGATTTACCGACATGACAAAATAGCCCATGCCTTCGCCTTTACGCTGCTCCGGAATAAATTGGTTCACCACAGGCACGCAAACTGTAGTCAATATACTGAACCAGATGCCCTGGAAGAAACGGATGATAAACAGAATCGTGAGCTGATCTGCCAGCAGATAAGTAAGTGAAAACAGGCTAAAAAACACTTCTGAAATAATCAGGGTTCTACGTACCCCAAATTTTTCGATAATTAAACCGCTAAAAGGTCGCACTGCAATGGCAGAGACCATAAACAAAGTCATGGCCAGCCCCGCCTGGGTCAGGTTGCCGCCTAATTCTTTTAAGATATAAATCGGCAAAATTGTGGTTTGCGCAAAATAGAAAATAAATAAAAACAGGTTGTTGGCCAGACAAAGCACAAATGACTTGGTCCATAATGGCGCTGCATTGGCGTTCATGATTTTCCTAAAATGATATGCTGTAAGACGCTGGGCTCAGCATGGGAAATTATTGTTATAAATAAGCGCGACCTATTCAGGAGCGAAATGGATATGAGCAAGACTTTAGGAAAAATAAGTGAAAAATAAGTGAAAAATACAATGATATTTCATGATAAATGCATGAAATTTAATTTGAACTGGGAAATACAACGATTAATCTTTAATAAAAAAATCAGCCCGGAGGCTGATTATCTGAATCTTAGACCAGTTTAGAGGCCAGCTTCATATTCTGTATTGGAAAGCAGCTTTTCGACATCTGCCATATTGTCTGGCTTGATTTTATAAATCCAGCCTTTGCCATATGGGTCGTCATTAATGAAATCAGGATCATCTTCAAGATCAGGATTGATTTCAACTACCACACCAGACACCGGCGCATGAATATCAGAAGCTGTTTTTACTGATTCAACCACGCCAGCTTGTTCGCCCGCAGTGATATGTGAATCAAGATCTGGTGCTTCGACATAGACCAAATCGCCTAACGCATCCTGTGCATGGTCGGAAATACCGGTCACAACAAGATCACCCTCAATGCGGACCCATTCATGTGTACTTGCGTACTTTAATTCTGCAGGATGATTCATTGATAACTCCTTAAAAATCTTAAGATCATTTTTGACATGTTTTATACATTCTTTTTAAGAAAAACAAAAGGCTTATGCTGCTTTATAAATAAGGATCTTTGCGCCAGTTGCTCGGGCTGCGGCCACTCCAGCGTTTAAACGCCCGGCTAAAATTGGCGACATCACTATAACCCAGTTCATCGGCAATCTGTTCCAGAGTGAAATCTGTCCGGGACAATAATGAGGTGGCATGCCGGTAACGAACTTCATCGACTAGGGTAGAAAAGGAGGTGCCTTCGGCGGCGAGTTGACGTTTTAAGGTGCGGTCAGACATGTGTAAGCGATCTGCCACACTTTCAATACTCAGATAATGCTGCTCGGCATGGGTCAAGATATCTCGGACGCGCATCGCAATCCGATGCCGTTCGCCCAAGGCAGAAAGTTCCGTTTCACACTGGTTAATCGCAATCTGGCTGGCAATCGGATCGGCGTGCACCAGCTTATTCATCAGGTAACTTTTATCAAAGCTCAGAATTAAATGCGGTTGTTCAAAACGGAACTGATGCGTTGGAAACTTCGCCATAAAGCGTTCAAAACCTTCCGGCTTCTTAAAATCGAAGTCGATTTCTCCCGTGGCATCGGTAACGCCTGTAATGGCTTTGGCCATACTGATCAGACCAATCATCAAGGCAATGGAAATTTCGGTGCGCAGCGGTTCAAGCTGAATATCGGTTTGCAGCTGTACCGTGGCTTTAGCACCAAAAGTCGAGAAAAACAGTTGCAGGAAGGGTAAACGAAGTTGAATAAATCGATTCGCCAGTACCAGCGCATCGGTAATATTATTCGCCGTCATAATCGCATAGCCAATAAAGCCATGAATCGAGATCCGCATCTGTGTGCCGAGATGATAACCCAAGGTCGGCTCTCCGGTCAGTTTCAGGGCATATTTGACCAGTTCGTTGGCGACAGGGGTTGGAATACGAAAATCAGGATCTGCCAACTGTTCACTGGTCAGGCTAAAAGGTTGGAAAAGCGATTCATTGTTATAACCCCAGCGGGAAATGACATCGAGAAGCAGGAGACCGTAAACACCTGGAATTCCTTGGTCTTGGCGTGGAGCAATTGTTTTCATGCGCGATCCGTTGCACTCATTCAAATTTTTTTATTTATAAATAGATATTGGCATGAAGCCGCCAAATTTTTCATTAAAATTGTTGGACAAAATTTTGGCGATTGTGACTCTGCCACTGGCAGATTAGTCTAAATTCAGCATTAAAATCAATTTAAACCACATAATTTTATTGATGAAATTAAAATTATTTTATTGAACCGGACACATCTCTGCATTGGCTGACTAAGGACAAGGAAATTGCTTAAGCATTGAATAGGACTTCTTCAGAGAGCTTTCAGAACTAGAGAGTTATGTCATTTCATTAAAATACCAGATAGATGGCAACTTGCTGTTCATCTGTAGAGAAAATTTTAAAAAGAGAGGTCTGGCAAAGTTTTCCTTTTTCCAGACCTGTTCAATATTAAGGACGAGCAAATGATCAGAAGTTTTGAAATCTTCTACAGATCATATTATTCATGATCTTTTGATGCTTTGACCTGTTGCTGAATCAGCATGCCACCAGTTTGACGCTGCCAAAGTTGGGCATAGATGCCATTTAATGCCACCAGTTCATCATGCGTGCCTTGCTCGGCGATTCGACCTTGATCCAGTACAATCAGACGATCCATCTGGGCAATGGTAGACAGGCGATGCGCAATTGCAATCACGGTTTTACCTTGCATCAAGTCGTCCAGACTGTTTTGAATTGCTGCTTCGACTTCAGAATCCAGCGCACTGGTCGCTTCATCCAGAATCAGAATCGGCGCATCTTTCAGGAATACACGTGCAATTGCAATTCGCTGACGCTGTCCGCCGGAAAGTTTCACGCCACGTTCACCGACATAGGCTTCATAGCCTTTTTTGCCACGCAAATCCGTCAGATTAGGAATAAATTCTTCTGCTTTGGCTTTACGCACAGCTTCAAACATTTCTTCATCAGTCGCATCTGGACGACCATATTTAATGTTTTCCGCGACAGTGCGATGTAGCAGTGAAGTATCTTGAGTCACTAATGCAATATTCTTGCGCAAACTGTCCTGAGTCACATCGTCAATATCCTGACCATCAATCAAGATACGACCCTGGTTAATATGATAAAAATGCAGCAACAGTTGAATCAGGGTAGATTTCCCTGCACCTGAACGGCCGACAATACCAATTTTTTCACCTGGGCGAATGGTCAGATTAAACTGATCAATCACGTTTTTATCATTATAGGCAAAGCTGACATTTTCGAATTTAATTTCACCGTGATTGAGCTGTAGCTCTTTGGCACCCGGTTTATCTTCAATGGCAATTTTGCGGCCTAACGTTTTCATACCATCCTGAATGGTACCGACATTTTCAAACAGGGCTGAGGTCTGCCACATCATAAATTCGGCGATACTGTTCAGTTTCAGTACCATTGCCGTAGTTGCGGCAATAATGCCTAGCTCGGCTTGACCTTCCATCCACAGCCAGATCGCGGTACCCAGTACGCCGCCATATAACACTACACTCAGCAGTAAAATACTGATTTCGTATTGGGCACCCAGACGCATCTGTTTATATACCGTTACCATAAATTCCTGCATTGAGGTCTTGGCATACTGACTTTCACGGCCGGCATGAGCAAACAGCTTCACGGTCTGAATATTGGTATAGGCATCCGTAATACGCCCGGTCATGACGGCACGGGCATCCGCCTGGGCATTGGAAATTTTGCTCAAACGCGGAATGAAGTAACACGCTGCACAGATAAACAAGGCTAGCCAGACCATCAATGGAATGATCAGCAAAGGTGAAATTGCACCCAAAACAATATTGATGGTGATGAAATAAATCAGCACATAAGCCAGCATGTCACCCAGAATGACCCAGAATTCGCGTACTGCCAGAGCGGTTTGCATAACTTTGGCCGATAATCGTCCGGCAAAATCATTGTGGAAAAAATCCAGGCTTTGTTTCATGAGCAGATTATGAAAGCGCCAGCGTAAACGCATCGGGAAATTGCTATACAAAATCTGATGCTTAATTAGGGATTGGGCGCTAGCGAAAAAAATATTGGCCAGAAGAACAATACTCAGTAAGGTTAAATTGCTAGCATGCTGTTCCAGAAAAGTATCGGGCTGGCTTTTACTGAGCCAGTTCACCAGCTCACCAATTTTTGAATACAGAAAAGCTTCGAAGCTGGCAGCACCGGCAGTACACAGTACCAGAATCAGCAAATAACGGCGGACTCCATAGGCTGCCTGCCAGACAAATGGAAAAAACTTGGTCGGTAAAGGTTGGTTCAGATTTTTGGTGGGATAGGGGTCAACCAGTCTTTCAAGCCATCGAAACATTATCGTACTCTTATCATGCATTTTGCTTTTCGGGAATTATAAAGGATTCTGTTTTTTTAAGCCCGTAATTGGGTGAAATTGCCACAAAATGATTCACTCAATTAAAACTTGGATTATAAAAATTAAACTAAAGCCAAATTTATGCCAGTCAGGTTTTAAATAGATGAGGAAATAAAAAAGCCTGAAATGCAGCAGCACCTCAGGCTTGAGATTGGATGACTTGTGTTTAAGTAATAATAGAAGACGGTTGAGTAAATGCTTCCTTTAAATCAAGACCTGAAGGCGCTTGATACACTTTTAAACCAAATTCCGGAATAATCGCCAGCAGATGATCCATGATATCCGACTGGATATTTTCATACTCCACCCAGGCGGTGGTATTGGTAAAGGCATAAATCTCTAGCGGTAAACCCTCACTGGTTGGCTGCAATTGGCGCACCATCAGGGAATGATTTTTACTAATGCCCGAATGCTGTTGCAGATAAAACTCTACATAAGCACGAAAGGTTCCTAAATTGGTAAGACGGCGCTGGTTATATTGCGAATGATGGCTCAGTTGCAGGTTAAATTGTTCCAGTTCCTCTGATTTGGTATTTAAGTATTGATCCAGCAAAATAAAATTTTTCAGCTTATTCTGTTCTTCAGCCGACATAAAATGTACGCTGCTTTGATCAATATGAATCGAGCGCTTGATCCGGCGCGCACCGGCTTCCTGCATACCACGCCAGTTTTTAAAGGTATCCGTCACCAGTTTATTGGTCGGAATCGTGGTCACTGTTTTATCAAAGTTCTGTACCGTAATGGTATGTAATGACATATCAATGACATCGCCATCCGCGTTCAGCGAGGGCATTTCGATCCAGTCGCCAATACGCACCATGTCATAGGATGAAATCTGAACCGACGCCACCAGCGACAAAATGGTATTTTGAAAGACCAGCATCAACACCGCGGCCATGGCACCGAAGCCAGCCAGCAAGGTAAAGACATCCTTCTTCAGGAAAGTGCCGAGAATCATCAGGCCACAGACAATAAAGATAATCAGCTTGACCAGCTGCAAATAACCTTTAATCGGTTTGTTACGTGACTTGGGATTACGCTGATAGACCAGGTTAAAAATATTCAGTAATTCACCAAGAGCCAGGGCAATCGTCAGGAAAATAAAAGCCTGTGCCCCCATTTGCACAAAGGACTCAACCTTGTCAGATAAATGCGGTACTGTGGTAATCCCGTTCATGATCACCACTGCCGGAACAATATTGGCAATCCGGCGAATCACGCTATGCTCAGCAAAAATCTGATTATTGGCAAAAGGCATTCTGGAAATCAGTTGACGTATTCCGCGTACCACAATCTGTTTGGCAAATAGATTGGCAAGAATCGCCAGTAAAATCACAATACTCAGTGAAGATAGCATTTCCAGCCATGGGTACTGATTTGCCCATTCTTGAATATTCCGAATAAAATTAAACTGTTCCAAACGATCTTTCTCTTCAATCAAAAATTTAGATCAAGTTTATAGGTTTGGATCAGATTTTTTAATATTGGATAACTTTTTAAAACATATCTATTGGTCAGAATCATTCAATAAAAGTGCATAAAAATGAAAAAACCGGCGAATTCGCCGGTTTCTGATTTTCGATATTTCATTGATGATATCGCGATGCTTACCACATCAAATCATCAGGAATTACATAAGCTGCATACGGATCTTCTTCATCAGTGGTTTCTTCATTTTTCTCTGAATTATTCACAATAATAAAGCCCTGCATTTTCGCATTGATACGATCTGCCAGAGCTTTAGGCAAGAAAGCATAGCTGTCATTTTCACGGGCAATCACCAGACTGCCTGCCACCAGCGCATTATAGATTTGCTGATTTAAATAGACTTTCTTGATTTTACTGTCATCAATAAACTGATACACCGCATCGCCATCAGTATCACGGATTTTGTGCTGATTGATCATTTGCATAATTGCAGCTTTCAGCTCTTTTTCCTGCAACTGGGCTTTTTTCTCTTGCTCAATGGCCTGGTCTTTGGCCATTTTTTGCTGTTTGTCTTGTTCAATCTTGGCCTTGATTTGAGCCTCAGTGCTGTCACCGGTGCGTTTTTCATGCACAGCCTGTTTAGACAGTTTTTTGGCTTTTTTATTATCGACCAATCCTGCCTTTAACAATTGTGCCTGCAATGCATTTTTAACCATGAGAATGTCCAGATATTAGTCGTGTTAATGTCGATAACGTAAATAAATCACCCAATAGATGAGACTGAGAACCAGACTCAGTACTGCCGGGATCAGGAATGCATTTAATTTTAAATAAGGATATAGCCAGCTGGCAAGAATGCCACCGCTTAAAAAACCGAGCAAAATAAGCAGATGCAGAACCACGCGCCGTGATTCTACCTCTAAACCGCGCAAACGGTAACCCATTGCCAAGCCGAGGTCGGTCAGTACGCCAGATAAATGCGTGGTGCGAATGATGGCACCTTTATAGTGGCTAACCATGGCATTTTGCACACCCATGGCAACACAGGCCCATAACAAGGCGTAGCGCGGGAAATAGGGCAATAATAACCAGCAGATCAAAATAAAAATAGCCACCAGGCTTAAAGGGTAACCATAAAGCTGCCCCAGGCGAAAGTGACTATTTCCAAGAATGAGCCCGCTATAGGATGAACCAATGACATAGCAGAGTGTGACCAAAAAGAGATACAACATCTGTTCTGGTTGCCAGTTCAGCAGGGCCATAGCCAGCATGCTGACATTGCCGGTCATATGTGAAACAGACTGGTGCAGTACCGTCACCAGACCCAAGACGTTAATCATGCCGGCATTGACCGCAAGAAAAAACGCCCCTAATTGTACCCAGGTAGGTAAACGCTGTAATGGCATAACAACATCATTGGCTAAACATATTGATTAATCAATATAAAATCAATTTGATGCGCGGTCTACTGCTGCAGTAAATAAAACATCAGTCGATGAGTTTAGCGCGGTTTCAGTAGAATCCTGCAATACGCTGATGACCATACCAATGGCGACCACTTGCATGGCGATATCCGAAGAAATACCAAACAGGCCACATGCAACTGGAATCAATAGTAATGAACCGCCTGCAACACCTGAAGCGCCACATGCCGAAACGGTTGCCACCACAGAAAGAATGAGCATAGTGCTGAAATCGACGCTAATCCCCAAAGTATTTACAGCCGCCAATGACAATACAGTAATGGTCACAGAAGCACCTGCCATGTTGATCGTAGCACCCAAAGGAATTGCGATACTTGAAGTTGATTCCTTGACGCCCAGACGTTTTGCCAAGTCCAGATTGACTGGAATATTGGCTGCCGAACTACGGGTAAAGAAAGCGGTAATGCCACTTTCGCGCAAGCAAGTGAATACCAGTGGATACGGGTTGTTGCGTGTCATTAAGGCAACCAGAAGCGGATTAATTACCAGTGCAACGAAAACCATCGTTCCGAGCAACACAGCAAGTAAATGTACGTAACTGGTCAGCGTATCCAGACCAGATTCAGCAAAAGTCACTGCAACCAGACCAAAAATACCCAAAGGTGCAAAGCTGATCACTAAACGAATCACATAGTTCACTGCAAAGGCTGCATCATTCAAAAGCGTCTTGGTGCTATCCGATGCATGACGGAAAGCGATGCCTAATGCCACTGACCAAGCCAGGATGCCAATAAAGTTTGCTTCAGCAATTGCAACAACTGGGTTGGCGACAAAGCTGAGCAGCAAATTCTTCAGAATTTCCACCAGACTACCCGGTGGCTGCAAGTCAGCTTGTGCAGCAATATCCAGGAACAGCGTACTTGGAAATAAGATGCTCGACACCACAGCGCTCAGTGCAGCAAGGAACATACCGACCGCATACATCAGCATAATCGGCTTGATGGCGGCGTTGGATTGGCCCACTTTAAAATTCGCGATAGAAGCTAACACTAAAATGAAAACCAGAATCGGTGCAACAGACTTCAAGGCTTTAATAAACAGGTCGCCCAATAGGCTTAATGAGGGAGTAGCTTCGGGAAATACCACAGCCACACCCACACCTAAAATAATGGCGATGATGATTCGAGAGACTAAGCTCATGCGCATAAGGGCAGAAAACATAAGGTTGCCTTGTGAAAATTACGAGGGCTAAATTTGGGAAAAAGTTGCGCTATTTTATACTTAATTTAAACAAGGCTTAAAATATATTTTCATATAAAAACCAAGATATTGATATTATTGATTTATTCTAAAATTAATTGCTTTAAAACATTGCTTATATTGAAGAAAAACTTCTTAAAATGATGAATAAATCACCACTTTTAAAATTGTATTCATGAAATAAATATCAAAGTTAAATAGATAAATTCAAATTATATTTGAAAATTTAAAAAGTTAGAACTTATGACCGGTTGGAATTTCCGGCCATAAGTTCAAGTATCTGCTGTCTTAAATTGTATAATCTTTATGCTGCTCAAAGATCTCTGGCGCAAGGTCCTGAATCGCCTGAAAATGGGTCAGATAAATGCGCCCGCTCAAATGCGTCATCAATTTAGAAGCTTGCAGCTTGTCCATGACCGGACCTTTGACTTCGGCAAAATGCAGGCGAATATCCAGTTTGGCCAGTTCCGTATTTAAATCTTCCAGCATTTCCAAGGCACTCAGATCAATCGCACTGATGCTGGAACAGTTGATAATCACATGTTGTAGCTGGTCATTCAGGCTGATCTCATTGATTAGATAACCTTTAAAGCTATTGGCATTCAGAAACGTCAGATTCTCATCAATCCGCAGTGACAGCACCCGATCGGAGGTACTGACCTGATGACGCTGAATATTGCGAAAATGCTGGGTTCCTTCCACCAGACCGACAACCGCAATATGCGGCCGGCTGATTCGCCATAGCATCAGCACAAAGGTCGAAACGATCCCAATAATCAAACCAGTGGAAATATCAATCAGGACCACGCCGAGAAAAGTAATCCACATGGCAAGGCCATCTGCCTTGGAATAGCGCCAGGCATCAAAAAATGGCTGAAAATTAACCAGCTTCCAGATGGAAACAATAATCGTCGCGGCCAGAATGGTCAGCGGCAGATCTTCAAAAAATCCGGTAAAGAACAGGCTCACGAAAATAATCAGAATCGAGGATAAAACACCGGCCATAGGTGATTTAGCACCGGCATCGGCATTCACCACCGTCCGCGACAGGCTGCCCGTCACAGGAAAAGCTGAACTCACGCCTGCACTGATATTGGCCAGACCGAGCGCAATCAGTTCCTGATTACTGTTTAAATGACTGCGTTGCTGCAAGGCCGTCGCTTGAGCAATCGATAGTGACTCCACAAAACTGATCATGGCGATCATGCTGGCACCCGGTAATAAGGTCATGACCAGTTCCCAGTTCCAGTGTGGAAAAGACAAGGGTGGAAAACCGGACGGAATTGCACCGACGGTTTTAATGCCCTGAAGCTTTAAATCCAGAAATACAATTGCTGCAATGCCGAGACACACCAGAATCAGGGGCACCGCACGGACTAAAAAATCTGTAGAGCCGATCCGGCTTTGTACAGCCTGAGATTTTAATAACTTGGGCAGATAGATCAGTAGACCGATAGAGAGCAGGCCGAAAATCAGGCTCGGCACGTGCAGTAGCGGGAAATATTGCAGCAGACTGCTGGCGAACTCCGGAATGTTATTGGCTTTTAAGGGAAGATCGACCAAAAACTTTAACTGTCCAAAAGCAATCAATAAGGCAGAGGCAATAATAAAGCTTTGAATCACGGGATGACTGATCAACTGGATCAGAAAACCAAAACGGAATAATCCCAAAAGCAGGGAAATAATCCCGACCATCAGTGCCAATAAGGTCGCAGCTTCGATATAGACCGGTGAGCCGACTTCAAAAAGTGGATTGAGCGTAGCAAAAGTCATCATGGAAATGATGGCCACGGGGCCAATCGATAAAGTCGAACTCCCACCGAGCAGGGCATAAATGATCATCGGCAGGATGCTCGCATATAAACCCATGATCGGCGGCAATCCTGCCAGCATGGCATAGGCCATCCCTTGAGGCACCAGCATTGCCACCACAATCAGGGCAGCCAACACATCGGATTTAAATTTGACCGGCGTGTAGGGGCTTAACCATGCCCAGGCAGGCAGTTTATGCAGAAGTTTAGACTTGGAATTTGGCATAAAAAGGTCTAAATCACAAATATAGATATATTATGCACAAATTCTGCTAAGAAGTCTTAGCTGATCTAGCTTCTTGATGATTCATGTTTAAAATGAATCATCTGGGTCAGTCACGTATCATTCGAAAACTTATGATCGTGATCTTAATGATTTAAAACGACATCAATAAGAGTTTAAAGAAATTCATCTTGATGACTGAAAAAAGAAAGATTCTTTATTTAGCTGGATTGCCGCAATACAATCGATAAAGGGTATTTAAGACCACAATCAAATTTTGATCTTTAATTGAATAATAAATCTGTTTGCCATCGCGTCGGGTATCTACCACATCGCTTTTACGCAGCATCATGAGCTGTTGGGAAAGAGTCGGCTGTTTAATCTCAGTTATTTCCTCAATTTCTGAAACATTCAGTTCCGCTTGAGACAGATGACATAAAATGAGAAGACGGTCGGTATTGGCCAGAGATTTTAAAATGCCGACGACCTGTTCTGCTGAATCGCGCATAGTCGTGATTTCAAAATCGGTTTTCATTCAATATGTCCATTATAAAGTTACAGCCCGCTAATTATACGGGTCTTAGCCCGTAATACCTTGCTAAAAACAGTTAAGTTTTATGGTTTTTAATGAATTGAATTATCAATTAAAATTATATTTTAAATATTGATAGATAAGATAAATTTATTGCATAGTGCAGAAAGTATTTTAGTTCACATTCGTGCAATGAAGTGCAAGTTTCATCAAACATCTACAAAGCAAAAAAATGCTTGTATGATGTTTAAGCGACTTAAACCAATAACATCAGGGATATCATCATGAGTACAGATTCAGCTTTTCCAACACCGAATAATTTAGGTATAGCGGTTTATAGTAATAATGCAGACGCGATTGGAAATACACCGCTTGTTCGTATTAATCGTGTGATTTCCGCTCCGGTCACGGTACTTGCGAAAATTGAAAGCCGTAATCCGGCATTTTCAGTCAAGTGTCGTATTGGTGCAGCGTTGATTAATGATGCTGAAAAATCTGGCAAACTCAAATCCGGTATGCATATTGTCGAGCCAACCAGCGGCAATACCGGTATTGCATTGGCTTTTGTTGCGGCAGCCAAAGGTTATGACATTACTTTGACCATGCCTTCAAGCATGAGTATTGAACGCCGTAAGGTGGTGAAAGCATTGGGTGCCAATCTGGTACTGACTGATCCGGCCAAAGGCATGAAAGGCGCGATTGAAGAAGCACAACGTCTAGTCAATGAAAATCCTGAACTGTACTATCTACCACAACAGTTTGAAAATCCTGCTAACCCTAAAATTCATGAAGAAACCACGGGTCCAGAAATCTGGGAAGCGACTGCGGGAAATGTCGATATTCTGGTCGCAGGTGTTGGAACAGGTGGAACCATTACCGGTATTTCACGCTACTTTGAAAAGGTAAAAAATAAGCCTTTATATTCAGTGGCGGTGGAACCTGCTGAGTCTGCAATTATTGGTCAGGCCAAACGCGGTGAAGACATTACACCTGGACCACACAAAATTCAGGGGATTGGTGCCAACTTCATTCCGGGCAATCTGGACCTAGACCTCGTTGATGAAGTAATCGCCATTAATAGCGCAGATGCAGTCGAATGGGCACGTAAAACAGCAGCTCAGGAAGG
The DNA here is from genome assembly GCF_053543775.1 of Acinetobacter endophylla. Lineage (NCBI taxonomy): Bacteria > Pseudomonadati > Pseudomonadota > Gammaproteobacteria > Moraxellales > Moraxellaceae > Acinetobacter > Acinetobacter endophylla. The sequence continues at coordinate 17,964 of NZ_JBLVOM010000235.1, forward strand.
TATCCTGGTCGGCATTTCAAGTGGCGCGGCTATGGCAGCAGCGGCACAATTGGCGGCTCGCCCTGAAAATGCCGGTAAAAATATTGTGGTGATTTTGCCAGACGGTGGTGAACGTTACCTGTCTTCGATCTTGTTTGAAGATATTTCTGCCGAATAACATTGATGCATTTTATATTTTAAATACTGCCATACAAGCCTGAAGTCATCTTCGGGCTTTTTATTGGGTGATTTTAAATCGCAGCAGGACGCTGCATTTTTAAATCGCAGCAGGACGCTGCATTATTTTTAAAATAGTCAGATGAAGGACTTGACCTTACCATGATGGGAATGTTTAAGCTATAACATCAACAATGAGTTGAGGTGTGGAGATGGGCATGGCAGAACAAGACAGCAACCGGTTATATGAACAGCAGGTGCAGATTGGCGGTATGACCTGCGCCTCCTGTGTAGCTCGGGTAGAAAAAGCCTTGAAAAAAATTGAAGGCGTGGTCGAGGCATCTGTCAATCTATCGACTGAAAAAGCTTTTATTAAAAGCCAGCAGCCAATTGCTGCCGCTGCGCTGGTTCAAGCAATTGAAAAATCCGGTTTTGATGTACCGACGCAACAGTTTGATTTAAATATTGAAGGCATGACCTGTGCATCCTGTGTGGCTCGCGTAGAAAAAGCCCTAAAAAAAGTGGAAGGCGTACTGGATGCACAAGTGAATCTGGCCACTGAAAGGGCGCATGTGAGTGCGATCAATTCTGTGCCATTGTTTAAACTAACTCAGGCAGTGCAAAAAGCCGGTTTTGATATTCAGAGCAACCGGATTGAACTGACGATTGAAGGTATGACTTGCGCTTCATGTGTGGCACGGGTTGAAAAAGCTTTATTGAAAGTAGAAGGTCTCAGCGAAGCACAGGTCAATCTGGCCACCGAAACTGCCTGGGTGAAAGCCTCACATTCCCAGATTCCGGCCTTGATTGCTGCCGTGGAGAAAGCCGGTTATCAGGCCACAGTAAAATCCGCTACGGATATGTCGGCAGATAGCCATGGTGCTTTTCAGGAAAAGAAAGCCAATGAAACGGCACAACTGAAACGAGATTTATGGCTTGCCGTCATTCTGACAGCACCTGTATTTATTCTGGAAATGGGCTCACACCTGATTCCGGCTTTTCATCATTTTATTGCACATACGCTGGGAACCCAGAACAGCTGGTATCTGCAGTTTGTGCTGACCACTTTGGTACTGATTATTCCGGGACGGCGTTTTTATCAGCATGGGATTCCTGCATTATTACGTCTGGCACCGGATATGAACTCGCTGGTGGCCGTTGGAACCATTGCCGCCTATGGCTTTTCCTGTATTGCGACCTTTTTTCCGCAGTTGTTACCGCAGTCCACCGTGCATGTGTATTTTGAAGCGGCCGCCGTCATTGTCGCGCTGATTTTACTGGGGCGCTATCTGGAAGCCAAAGCCAAAGGGAAAACCTCAGAAGCGATTCAGTATCTGATCGGCTTGCAACCGAAAACAGCCCGAGTACAACAAAATGATCACTGGGTTGATCTGGCAATTGCCGATGTACAACAAGGCATGCTGATTGAAATCCGTCCGGGTGAAAAAGTCGCCGTCGATGGTGAAGTGGTTGCTGGGCAAAGTTATATTGATGAAGCGATGATTAGCGGTGAACCTTTGCCTGTGGCCAAACAGGCTGGCGATCAGGTTGTCGGCGGTACGGTAAACCAGAATGGAACCCTACAAATCAAAGCTACTGCGGTCGGCCAAGATTCGGTACTGGCGCAGATTATTCAGATGGTAGAACAGGCGCAAGGCTCAAAACTGCCAATTCAGGCGGTGGTCGATAAAGTGACTTTATGGTTTGTGCCGGCTGTTATGGCACTGGCGGCCTTGACCTTTATGGTCTGGTTCCTGTTTGGGCCTGAGCCGAATCTGACCTACGCCTTGGTAAATGCGGTCGCCGTACTGATTATTGCCTGTCCATGTGCGATGGGGCTGGCGACTCCTACTTCAATTATGGTCGGAACTGGCCGTGCAGCAGAACTGGGCGTGTTGTTCCGTAAGGGCGAAGCATTGCAGTTAATGCAGCAAACCAAAGTCGTCGCGCTGGATAAAACTGGAACCTTGACTGAAGGAAAACCATTGCTGACCGACTTTGAAGTCACCGCTGATTTTAATCAGCAGACCGTATTACAGCTGGTGGCTTCGGTAGAGGCCAAGTCAGAACATCCGATTGCCCACGCCATTGTTCAGGCTGCTCGCGAGCAAGAGCTGGAACTGATGGACGTGACGGATTTTGATTCGATCACTGGTGCAGGGGTAAAAGCACAGGTTGCTGGTCAGCAGCTGCATATCGGTGCAGAACGTCTGATGCAGGACTTGGGCTTAAATGTCGATCTGTTTAGAGCCACTGCACAAAAGCTCGGTGATCAGGGTCGTAGTCCTTTATATGTAGCGATTAATCAGAAACTGGCTGCGATTATTGCAGTAGCCGATCCGATTAAACCAACTACTTATAGCGCGATTCAGGCCTTGCATGACCAAGGTCTTAAAGTGGCGATGATTACCGGGGATCACCAGCATACCGCACAGGCGATCGCCAAACAGTTGAAAATCGATCAGGTGATTGCCGAAGTCTTGCCGCATGAAAAAGTCAATGCAGTACGACAACTCCAGCAGCAATACGGCGTGCTCACTTTTGTTGGGGATGGAATCAATGATGCACCGGCATTGGCCCAGGCCGATGTCGGTATGGCGATTGGAACCGGTACCGATGTCGCGATTGAAGCAGCCGATGTGGTGTTGATGTCAGGCAATTTACAGCATGTGGCTACAGGCATTGGTTTAAGTCAGGCGACCATGCGCAATATTAAACAGAACCTGTTTTGGGCCTTTGTCTACAATATTGCCTTAATTCCGATTGCCGCGGGTGTGCTTTATCCATTTTGGGGTATATTGTTATCGCCAATGTTTGCCGCAGGTGCGATGGCGTTGTCCTCCGTGTTTGTCGTCAGCAATGCCTTGAGATTAAAAGCCTATCAACCGGTGCAGTTTAAGGAGTCAGTATGATGAATATTGGTCAGGCGGCAAAACGTTCTGGCATCTCTGCGAAAATGATTCGTTATTATGAAGACATTGGTTTGTTGCCGGCTCCGAAACGCAGTGATACAGGTTATCGGGTTTATAGTGATGCGGATATTAAAATCTTAAGTTTTATCCAGCATGCACGTGAACTGGGATTTTCTTCAGAGCAAATGAAAGAATTACTCGGCCTGTGGCTGAACAGCTCACGCCAAAGTAGTGAGGTCAAACAGCTGGCACAAAAACATATCCAGTTTTTACAACAGAAAATTGCCGATATGCAGCATATGCTATTAATTTTACAGCAATCGGTTGAGCAGTGTGCCGGCAATGAACAGTCTGATTGCCAGATTTTAAAACAGATTGAACAGGGTGTCGGAACTGAACAGCACTGACATGCGCTGTATTCACATCAATTTTTAAACCGATCCTATGGAGCTAAACATGAAATTCCGTATTGAAAATATAACTTGTGGTGGCTGCGCGCGCAGTGTCACGGCTACGATTAAAGATCTGGATGAAAATGCCACTGTGAATATTGATGTGGCCACTAAACTGGTTGAAGTTGAATCGACAGCCAGTGAATCTGAGATTGTTGCAGCTTTAACCGAAGATGGTTTCCCGCCTGTGGCAGCCTGATCATTGTCGAGTTAGATTGCGAAAGTGATCTTATGCACTCATACAGCCAAATAAAAAATGCCTGATTGAATCAGGCATTTTTTATTCTAGTGATCATACCGATGAGATTTTATCTGGCGTCATGAGTGCCTGATTAATATAAAGTTTAATTAAACGTTCACGTGACCCAATTGCTTTTTGGTAATGGGTCGAATTTAATAACAGCGAAGCGCCATAGGTGACTGTCCAGATATAAGATAAATAATCGCGAATCGACATGGCACTTTCTAAAGCCACCAGATAATCATGGGTGATGTCTTTAATCCGGATAATCCGTTCTTCACGAATACGATAAAGCTCCTGAAATAACTCTTTCAGATTTTTTTCGTTATTGGTTAAACGCTCTTCAATGACATGCAACAGGATGGTTCGGTTTGAATTGAGCATGTGATAAAGCATATATTGTGAAACATAATTTTTAATATCGTTATTATGCTTTTTTGATATTTCTAGAATTCTTTTTTCATTCAGAATAATCAGTTCTAAATATAACTGGTTCTTGCTTTTAAAATGTTTGTAGATGGTTCCTTTTGCGATGTCCAGTTCACTGGCCAGCTCACTCAGGGTAATGTCCTGATTATTATCCAGTAGCAGGCTTTCCGCCATGCTCAGGATCTTCTCTTTACGAAGAAGGAAGTTCTGCTGTCTTACAGTCGTCATCTTCTTGGTCCATACTTTTCGAAAAAGAACCTTTCAAGAATATGCAATTTTGCACGCGATGGCTATAAAACTAAGGTCGTGATATTTATCTCATTTTGTATATTTATGCAGCAACTGCTGACAAATAAAAATAGCGATGCTAAGCAGACAGAAATATTGTCAAGAAAACTGAACCCTAGAGATCAACTTTGCTAAATAAAATTCCATTTTCAGTATAATTATTTTATTGTTTCAGCGCACGAAGCTAAATCCTTCGACTGTTTTAAGCCCATATTCATCAGGGTTTAGCACAGGAAAACGATCAATATTAAGCTGGCATATTCAGTCACTCATACTGAACATGAAGACGTGATTTACAAGGCAAATTTATGAATCTAGATTTAGATTTAATACTGCAAGAATTGGATATCACGATTTTAAAATGGCCTGTCTGGATCCTAATGAAAATTAGAAAATATTTAGCAACAGGATTGAGTATCACCCTTTAAGGAATTTAAAAATGCCGATTTATAATGCGCCGCTAAAAGACATGGAATTTATTTTAAATGATGTATTCCAAGCGGAACAATTTTGGCAAGGTAATGAAAATCTTGCACATTTAGATATGGCGACGGCAAATGCAATTCTGGAAGAGATGGCCAAATTTTCTAAAAATGTCATTCTTGACCTGAATCGTCCTGCTGATGAAGAAGGTGGTGCTCAGTTTAACAATGGTGTGGTGACAACACCCAAAGGTTTTAAAGAAGCTTTCAGACAGTTTGCTGAAGGTGGCTGGGTAGGCTTGGGTGCGCCTGAAGAATGGGGCGGACAAAACATGCCGAAGATGCTCACGGTTCTGGCGGATGAAATGATCTGGAGCACCAACCCATCTTTTATGCTTTATCCACTACTCACTGTGGGTGCAGGTATGGCGATCAATGACCGCGCCTCACAGGAACAGAAAGAAACTTATTTACCAAAATTCTATACGGGTGAATGGTCAGGCACCATGTGTCTGACTGAACCACATTCCGGCACAGATCTTGGCATTATCAAGACCAAAGCTGAACCAAATGAAGATGGTTCGTACAATATTACCGGCACCAAAATTTTTATTACCAGCGGTGAGCATGATCTGAGTGAAAACATCATTCATCTGGTACTGGCGAAAACACCGTATGCACCAGCAGGTTCACGTGGTATTTCATTATTTATTGTGCCGAAATTCCTGGTCAATGCAGATGGATCACTGGGTGAGCGTAATGCAGTATCTGCCGGTTCAATCGAACATAAAATGGGAATTAAAGGCTCGGCGACCTGCGTCATGAACTTTGACGGCGCCAAGGGCTATATGGTTGGCAATGAAAATGAAGGTCTGGCCGGCATGTTCGTGATGATGAACTACGAACGTTTGTCTATGGGAATTCAGGGCATTGGTGCAGCAGAATTTGCCTACCAGAATGCGGCACAATATGCGACGGACCGTTTACAGGGCCGTGCATCAACTGGTGCAAAATCTCCAGAAAAACCAGCCGATTCAATTCTAGTCCATGGCGATGTACGCCGTATGCTGCTCAATGTACGTGCTAACAATGAAGCTTCACGTGCGTTTGCGGTGTATGTAGGTCAACAACTGGATATTACCAAATACTCAACCGACCCTGAAGCGGTGCGTAAAGCGACTGACCGTGTGGCGCTGTTAACGCCAATCGCCAAAGCTTATTTGACCGACAAGGCACTGGATTCTGCACTGGAAGCGCAAATGTGCTTCGGTGGTCATGGCTATATCCGTGAATGGGGCATGGAACAGTGTATTCGTGACCTGCGTATTTCACAGATTTATGAAGGCACCAATGGCGTGCAGGCGATTGACCTGATTGGGCGTAAAACCACCAAATGTAATGGGACTTATATCGCGGAATATATTGCTGAAATCCGTGAATTTGCCCAAAATTTAGATGATTCATTGACGATTAAAACGGCGACATTAGAAGCCTTCCAGCAACTTGAAGATATCACCAAATTCATCGTCGAGCAGTCTAAACTGAACCCTGATTTTGCCAACGCGATTGCTGTCGATTATTTACATGCGGTTGGGCTACTAAGTTTCGTGTATATGTATGCGCGGATTAGCAAAGCCGCTGCAGCCAAAGACGACAGCTACTTCCAGAACAAACTGGTACTGGCCAACTATTATGTGGCCAAAATACTTCCGGATTTGAGTGCACGAATCCAACGTATTCAAGCCGGTGCGGAACTGGTGATGCAGTTGCCTGAAGACTATTTTACCGCACAGGCTTAACCCGCAATGATTGCGAAGGACCAGCCCTACAGCGCTTTGGCTATGTAGGGTTGATAACAATGATGAAAAAGGATGAAACTAAAATGATCGTAATTGTAGATGCAGTACGTACCGCGATGGGCGGTTTTCAAGGTTCATTGTCAAGCTGTACCGCGCCGGATTTGGGTGCTGTGGCAATTAAAGAAGTGGTGGCACGTGCAGGATTGGCGGCCAATGATATTGATGAAGTGATCATGGGCTGCGTACTGCCAGCCGGTTTAAAACAGGGTCCGGCACGTCAGGCCATGCGTCAGGCAGGTCTACCGGATTCAACTGGTGCGACCACCATCAATAAAATTTGTGGTTCAGGCATGAAAGCCGTGATGCAGGCAGCAGATGCGATCAAGGCCGGTTCAGCAGAGATTGTGGTTGCAGGCGGGATGGAGTCGATGTCGAACGCACCATATTTGATGGACAAGGCACGTGCCGGATTCCGTATGGGGCATGGAAAGGTCATTGATCATATGTTCCAGGAAGGTCTGGAAGATGCGGAAACAGGCCTGTCGATGGGAATTCTTGCTCAGGAAATGGCGGATAAAAAAGGTTATACCCGTGAGCAGCAGGATGACTATGCGATTGGTTCCTTAAATAAAGCCGTGACGGCGGTGCAGCAAGGTTTCTTTAAAGATGAAATCGTACCGGTCACTGTCAGTAGCCGTAAAGGCGATGTGGTGGTGGAACAGGATGAACAGCCTTTAAATGCCAAGGCTGACAAAATTCCAACTCTGCGTCCAGCGTTCAAAAAAGACGGAACCATTACTGCGGCAAATGCCAGTTCAATTTCAGATGGTGCTTCAGCATTGGTGATCACCTCGAGCGAAATTGCTGCACAGCGTAACTTAAAACCGCTAGCTAATATTCTGGCCTATGCCAGCCATTCGCAGCATCCGTCAGAATTTACTATTGCACCTGTTGGTGCGATTGAAAAAGTCCTGAAAAAAACCGGTTGGGATGCTCAGGAGGTTGACCTTTGGGAAATCAACGAAGCGTTCGCCATGGTCACTATGTTAGCCATTGATGGCTTTAAACTTGATCCAGCAAAAGTGAACATTAATGGTGGTGCTTGTGCGCTTGGTCATCCATTGGGTTCTTCTGGCTCTCGTATTATTGTGACCTTGATTCATGCCTTAAAACGTACTGGCGGCAAGAAAGGGATTGCGTCCTTATGTATCGGTGGTGGTGAAGCGACTGCGATTGCTGTGGAACTGATTTAAGCACATCCTAAATCGTATATTCAGGTAGCAAACTCAATACTGATTCATTCAAAAGTTGCTGCTCTTGGTTCGCCAGGAGCAGGGATTCTTTAAATCATATTAATTTTTAAAATACACAATAAAATCAACATTTTCAGACTTTGCTGATCCGATTCCATCTATATTTTTACTATAAAAATTACTTTTTAAATTATTTAAAAACTTTTTCTAGCACATGCCGGTGAATAAATCGTAACTTGTCTTTTACTGCTTCGCTCAGCTTGAACGGGTAGGCATCTTCCAGGCCCATACAACGGTTTAAGGCATTCAGATTAAAGGTCAAGGTGACCCAATTTTCTAGAATGTGTTCAAAATCCTGTCCACCAATCGGGCATTCTTTAAAATCCATACTGGCCAGATAGCTGCCATTTCCTTCGACACGCATACCACCATAGTAGGCAGTTTCCAGTGTTTCCATCATATGCAGATAATGTGCCCAGGTTTCTGCCCAGTCTTCCCAGGGATGGGCGGTGGCATAAGCACTGATATACTTTTCCTGCCAGTTGATTGGTGCGCCTTCGTTATAATGGCGTTCAAGTGCCTTGCTGTAGTCTTGCCGCTCATCGCCAAAATACTGACGGAATTCATCTAGCAATTCCGGATGCATATGTTGCATGAGCGCAAAATAATAATGGCCGCTTTCATGGCGAAAATGACCTAATAAAGTCCGGTAGTTTTCACCCATATTTACACGTGTAGTTTCCCGATAAACTACATCGGCTTCAATTGCATTTAGGGTAATGACCCCATTGGCATGACCAATTAAAACAGGCTTATCTTCTTGGGGCAGGAGAAAATCAAAACGCAGACCAAATGGATCATCTTCAGACTTTTTAGGGCGTGGCATCATGTTCATGCGCTGGGCCAAATACAGGAATCGACGTTTGGCTTCTTCCAGTCGAAACCAGTAAATCAGGTTTTCGGAATTTTCCAAATCAGGAATGACATGGGTCAACTGACAGGATTCACAAAATTCCTCATCTTCATCGCTGGGAATCATCCAGTTGCATACCTGATAATTTACATAATTGTGACAGGGTTTATAACTGGCATGCTGGTAGTTTTTGGCGATTGGAACCCATCGCTCAGCACTCTGTTTTTCGAATGCGCATAGCTCTTTTTCCGAAGCGATATAACCGATCGGTGACAGACAGTGATCACAAACTGATTTGTAAAAAAACAGCTGTTGCTTGCAGACGGCACATTCAAAATGTTTCATTAAACTCCCTGTAGGGAAGCGAACGACCTAAAATGTTTATCGATGATGAACACGAAAAAAGGTTCAGAATGCCTACCTAAATTTCTTCCTGATAAAGAAACATCATAAAAATTTCATTGAAAATTCTATATGGATGAATTGTAAAAAAGGTGTGAATGAATATCCCATCAAAGATAGTTTAATGATTATTGATATTGCTTTAGTTTTTGATTTATAAGAAAATTACCATTATTTAATTATAAAAATTGGTTTAGTATGGCTTTTTCATTTCTTAGTAATTCATTTAGCAATGTTATCATTCAATTAAAAAAATATATTTCTGAAATTAAAGAAAGGACAGATATCGATGAGTGGGAAAAGGAGTTACTAAAAAATTTAGATCCTATAGATCTTTATGATAATGAAAGGCTAAATGAGTTTGAAGAACACTGTATAGAGATCAAAAAAAGAAATGATTTAAGTTTAAAGTTGGTATTTGATAATGAGTATGGGGAATTAGGGCATCATTTTGAATATTCGGATCGAATAAAGCTAGAGTATATAAATTTATTAATCTATGCATATTATAAAGAAGTAATGTTTAGGAAAGATTATAGATACTCTTTTCAAAAATCCTTTTTTGATTTTATTGAAAATAATGCAAATAAATTCAGTCCTGAAGTAAATTATATTTTTTCTTTTATAGATAAATTGCCATTTAAACTGTTAAGTAAAGTTTATTCTAATCCAAATTTTCAAAAAATAATTGAAACTTTAACACCTGATCATTTTTCAAAATATATTGAATATTTAGAGTCTAATCACAGAAATATAGAAAAAATTGATGCTTGGACTAGTACATTTGAATCTAAAAAAAGTGAAGTATCAGAATTAGAAAAGCGTCTTGAAAAAAATAAACAAACTTATGATTTCGTTTTGCTCAATAAAGGTTTTAAAGAGCTTTATGATCAGAAAAAAATAGAGTTAGATAATGCAAAAGGTACTTATAGCTTTGTTGCAGCAACAATGTTTTCTATACCTTTTGTGGAATTAGGTGCATTAATTGGAGCATTTTTCTATTTTGATGGAAAGCTACCTACTGGTATGTGGTTTATTTCTATTCCCTTCATTACTTTAATTTTAATTACGTTATATCTTTTAAAAATTTCTTTACAAGACAAAAGAGCAGTCCAATCTCAAATGATGCAGCTAGAACTTCGCATGGCACTGTGTCAGTTCATCCATAACTATGCTGAAGATTCAGAAAAACTGCATAAGAAAAATGCAGCAGGCTTTGAGAAATTTGAAAATATTATCTTTTCACCGCTAGTTTCATCTGATGACAAGATTCCAACCACCTTTGATGGAATGGAGCAACTTGCCAAATTAGTGAGTGAATTTAGAAAGTAATCCAAACTTTCCGCTATCGGCGAGTATCCTATTTTTAATTAGTCAGTCCTTTTGTTAAGACATAGAATTAATTCACTTTTGTAGTAATAGCGATCAGTAGATGGCATTCAGCTGGATTTTTTTCACTTTAATTGCTGCATTTATGCAGGCTTGGCGCAACGCCTTTCAAAAACAGCTCAGCACCACGGTCGATGTGTGGGGAGTCACCCTGGCACGCTTTATTTTCGGTTTGCCATTCGCTGCGCTTTACCTGAGCAGCCTGTATTATTTCAAGCCAGTTGAAAGTGTGATTCACTTCACGCCCAAGTTCTGGGTCTATGTGGTGATTGCGGGTTGCAGTCAGATTTTAGCTACGGCGCTGATGGTACAACTGTTCAAGCAAAAAAATTATGCCGTTGGGGTGGGGCTGGCGAAAAGTGAAGCCATTCTTGCAGCCATTATTGGCGTGACCTTTTTAGCAGATCATTTGTCATTCCTGGCCTGGATTGGTGTGGCGCTGGGCGGATATGCGGTATTTTTATTGAGTAAAGGCCAACAGGTCAGCGGGTTTTCAGCGAGAACATTGGCGATCGGGATTGGCAGTGGATTAAGTTTTGCCATTACCTCGCTTCTGGTACGCGAAGCCAGTCTGGAATTAAGCACTTTACCCACCTTGCATCGTGCGGCCTGGGTGCTGTTAATGGTGATCAGTTTTCAGTGCCTGAGTATGCTGCTTTACCTCAGCCTATTCAGTCGCCAGACTTTAGTGGCCATGTGGCAGCGTCTGGGCTTAACTTTTAAGGTGAGTGTGTGCAGTTTTATGGCATCACTCGGCTGGTTTACTGCCATGAGCATGATGAGTGTGCCGGTCGTGAAAACCTTAGGACAAATTGAGATTCTGTTTAGTATGCTGATTTCGGCATATTTCTTTAAAGATAAACTGGCACGTGCGGAGCATTGGGGACTAGGCTTGGTAGTGATTGCGGCGATTCTAGTAATCTGGGCCTGATGCAGCACTAATTTTTTAAATCTAAGTATAAAAAAGCCACTGATCAACAGTGGCTTTTTCTTTGCATTTATTGTTTAAGCTGCGATAAATTTCTGAACTGCCTGATTAAAGGCCTCAGGTTGTTCCACATTGGAAATGTGCGAGGCATTGATTTCAAACAGCTGGCTTTGTGAAATTTCAGCTTGCATGGCTTGACCATCTGCAACTGTCGTCACCGGGTCTTGCTGACCGGCCACAATCAGTACCGGCACTGAAATCGTTTTGATCTGTTCACGTAAATCCGCCTTAGCCAAAGCTTCGCAACAACTTGCATAACCTTCCGGGCTGCCAGCTCCAAGGTCGTTTGAAAGTTCTGCAATTATCGCTGCGTTGCTCTGGATAAAGGGATCGGTAAACCAACGTGCTGCTGCTGTCGATGCAATCGGCGCCAGACCTTGTTCACGTACCAGTGCGGCACGTTCCAGCCAGGCCTGTTCCTGACCGATCTTGGCAGCAGTATTGCAGATAATCACGTGGCTAAAACGTTCAGGTTTGTTAATCGCTAACCATTCGCCGGTTAAACCACCCATAGAAATGCCACAGAAAGCGGCTTTCTGGATATTCAGATGATCCAGCAGATTGACCACATCCTGACCTAACTGTTCAAGACTATACGGACCTTGTGGTGCAGAGGAAGCCCCATGACCACGAGTGTCATAACACACAACAAAATAATCTTGCTGGAAAAATTCAATTTGTGGTTGCCACATGCTGAATTTAGTGCCCAATGAGTTAGAAAAAACCAGGGCAGGTTTGCTGGCATCACCAAAGGTCTGGTAATTGATCTGTGCATCGTTGGATGTAAATGTTGGCATTGAAATCCCTCCCGACCTCCCTTTAAAAAAGGGAGGAGGTTTATCTTTTTAATAGGTTGTTAGACGCGTTCAATAATCAAAGCGATGCCTTGACCGACACCAATACACATTGAACAAAGACCGTATTTACCGCCAGTTTGTTCCAGCTGGTTGAGTGCGGTTGTGACTAAGCGTGCGCCAGATGCACCAAGTGGATGGCCCAAAGCAATTGCACCACCATTCGGATTGACTTTCTCTGAACCATCTTCAATGCCAAGGTCACGAGTACAAGCCAAAGCTTGTGCTGCAAAAGCTTCATTCAGCTCGATCACATCCATCTGCTCTAAAGTCAGACCTGTTTGCGCCAGTAATTTCTTAATGGCAGGTGCAGGACCAAAGCCCATGATACGTGGTTCAACACCCACAACCGTTGAGCCAATAATTTTGGCACGCGGTTTTAAACCGTGTTGAGCAACCGCTTCATCAGATGCGATTAATAGGGCAGCCGCACCATCGTTAATACCAGAAGCATTACCCGCTGTAACCGTACCATCTGCTTTGACCACGGGTTTCAGTTTTGCCAGAGCTTCTGCTGTGGTTGAAGCACGCGGATGTTCATCAGTATCGACAACGATCGGATCGCCTTTACGCTGTGGGATCACCACAGGAATGATTTCATTTTTATAGAAACCTTTGGCCTGCGCTGCTGCAGTACGTTGCTGGCTGGTCAGGGCAAACTTGTCCTGGTCTTCACGGTTGATGTTGAACTGTTCCGCCAGATTTTCAGCCGTTTGCGGCATGGTTTCTACGCCGTACATTTCTTTCAGTTTCGGATTGATAAAACGCCAGCCCATGGTGGTGTCTTCAATCTTCTGGCTACGGCCATACGCCTTTTCTGACTTGCCCATGACAAATGGCGCGCGCGACATGCTTTCTACACCACCGGCAATAATCAGATGAGCTTCACCGGCTTTAATTGCACGTGCTGCCATCGCCACGGCATCCATTGATGAACCACATAGGCGATTTACGGTCGTCGCTGGTACCTGATAAGGCAAACCTGCAAGCAGAGAAGACATACGACCGACGTTACGGTTGTCTTCACCGGCCTGATTGGCACAGCCATAGATCACGTCATCGACCTGTTCCCAGTTCACACTTGGATTGCGTTCCATCAACGCTTTAATTGGCAGCGCACCTAAGTCATCAGCACGGACAGGCGCGAGGCCACCGGCATAACGACCGAATGGGGTACGGATGGCATCGATAATATATGCGTTTTTCATTGTGTATTTGCTCACATATTTAAAAGAAGAAAACTCCTCCCTTTTTAAAGGGAGGTTGGGAGGGATTTAATGAAGTAGTTTTATTCCTCAAATCCTCCCTAAATCCCTCCTTTAATAAAGGAGGGACTTCCCCTTAATTTGATTGAGTCGCATCAATCAGTTTGGCACCGGTCATTGACTGCAATTCTTCAAATGACAGACCTTCAACTTTCTCAATCACTTTCATCCCTTCAGGGGTGACATCAATCACGCAAAGGTCGGTATAAATACGGTCGACACATTTCAGGCCAGTAGCCGGATAAGATAATTCAGCCACAATCTTTGGCTCGCCTTTTTTGGTCACGTGATCAGTCGTAATAAAGACTTTTTTCGCGCCAACAGCCAGATCCATTGCACCGCCGACTGCTGGAATTGCATCTGGAGCACCAGTATGCCAGTTAGCCAGATCGCCATTTTCAGCTACCTGGAAAGCACCCAATACTGCGATATCTAAGTGACCGCCACGCATCATGGCAAATGAATCACCATGATGGAAGAATGAACCGCCTTCAAGTAGGGTGACGAATTCTTTACCGGCATTGATCAGCTCAGGATCGCGGTCTTCTTCAGCAGGAGGAGGACCGAAAGCCAACAGGCCATTTTCAGAATGCAGGAATACGTCTTTATCGCTTGGCAGGTAGCTTGAAATCTTGGTCGGTAAACCAATACCGAGGTTTACATAGGCACCATCAGGAATGTCTTGTGCCACACGTTCAGCGATCTGGTCACGGGTCAGTTTGCTATAGCTCATTATTTATCTCCGATGCCAATTATTGTGCAGGTTTAACTTGAACAACGTGTTGAACAAAAATTCCCGGGGTGATGATGTGTTCCGGATCCAGTGCACCCAGTTCAACCACTTCAGAAACTTGAGCAATCGTCACATCAGCCGCCATCGCCATGATCGGACCAAAGTTACGCGCAGATTTACGGTAGACCAGATTGCCCCAACGATCGCCTTTAGAGGCTTTAATTAAAGCAAAGTCAGCTTTAATCGGATTTTCCAGGACAAAATCTTTGCCTTCATAGTTCAAGGTTGGTTTGCCTTCAGCCAGCAAGGTACCAAAACCGGTTGGGGTATAGATTGGACCTAAGCCCATACCTGCTGCCTGAATACGGCAAGCCAGATTACCTTGCGGCACCAGTTCCAGCTCAATTTTTCCAGCACGATAAAGTTCGTCAAAGACCCAGGAATCAGACTGGCGCGGGAAAGAGCAAATGATTTTACGCACAGCGCCCGCTTTAAGCAGTTTTGCCAGACCATAATCGCCATTACCGGCATTGTTGTTGACAATAATCAGGTCTTTAATACCCAATTCGATCAGACCATCAATCAGTTCAGCAGGCTGACCCGCTGTACCGAAACCACCGATCATAATGGTAGAACCGTCCTTGATCTGGGAGAGTGCTTCTTTCAATGATAATGAACTTTTATCTATCATAATCTGGTCCTTACATATCCTAAACTGATGGATGTCTTTAAACTCGTTTTGAATCTGATGCTGTAACCGGAACTGCGTTACGGTTTTTCTGTGACAGCAGAAAATGTGCTACCAGGCCAATGCAAATTCCCCAAAAGACTGAACTCAGTCCCAAGAAATGCATGCCGGAAGCAGTCGCTAAAAAGGTGATAAGCGCTGCATCACGTTGTGACTCTTTGCCCATGGCCACGGAAATGTTGGTGGCAATCGCACCGAGCAATGCCAGTCCTGCCAAAGCCGCAATTAATTCTTTGGGCATTAGGCTAAAAAGCATGACAATGCTGCCGGCAAATAAGCCGCCTAAAATATAAAAAAGCCCATTCGCCACGCCGGCGATATAACGCTTTTCTTTCAGCTCGTGCGCGTCTTTGCCTAAACACAAAGCAGCTGTAATTGAGGCCAAGACAATCGTGATACCCCCCACACAGGCCACTGCAAGCGAGGCAATACTGGTTGCACTGATAATCGGCTTGGCTGGCATGTCATAACCACTGAGTTTGATAATCGCCATTCCCGGTAAAAACTGGCCCGATAGGCTGACCAGAATGAGCGGGAGGGCCAGATTCAGGGTTGAACTCCAGGTCCATTCCGGTGCAATAAATTGCGGAATCGCCAGACTGAAATCTGCCGTGACCGGGTTAATCTTGCCCAGCAGCATGCTTAAAACCACACCGGCAATCAGCACCCAGACCATGGCATAGCGTGGACTAAAACGCTTGGCCAGCAAAAATACCGCCAGCATGCCAAAGACGATATAGGGCATGGTATCGGTCGCGGTAAACAACCCTAAACCAAACTGCAGTAAAATCCCCGCCATCATTCCGGCAGCGACTTCCTGAGGAATCCAG
>NZ_JBLVOM010000235.1:34057-35149 GCF_053543775.1 Acinetobacter endophylla
CCAGGACAGCAATTTGTCGAAATAACCGGTGATCCCAATGAAAAAAATCACCACGGCAGAGGTGATATAGGCGGCAACCGCTTCATTGAGCGAAATATCAGGAAACAGCGTGACTAATAAAGCCGTTCCGGGTGCAGACCAGGCGGTGACGACAGGTATTTTGTATTTAATCGATAAAAAGATACCTGCGAGTGCAGCACCAATAGAAATTCCCCAAATCCATGAAATCATCATGTCCGGGGAAACCTGGGCTTGCTGCGCCGCCTGGAAAAAAATGATCAGTGGCCCTGAATAGGAAATCAGCACTGCTAAAAATCCTGCAACAGTTGCTGAAATTGACCAATCATTTTTTAATGTCTGAAACAGGGTATTCATTGGTGATGTGCCTCCTTGCGTCGAACCATGAGCCTGTTAAAAATCGTGATGATCAGGACTAGCCTTGATCACCACCACCGACGGGTACCACGGTACCTGTCATATAAGATGATTCATCGGAAGCCAGGAATACAATCGCATTCACTTGCTCCTGAATCGTACCGTAGCGTCCCATAAACGTACGGTCAATGGTCTGATCAACCACTTGCTGCATCCATTCTTTTTCAGATTCAGTCAGTGGATTGGCATTGCGCGGTACTTTACGTGGCGGTGCTTCAGTGCCACCCGTCGCGATTGCATTGACACGGATGCCGTCTTTGGCATGTTCAAATGCAAGGGAAGCGGTCAGGCCGTTCACACCACCTTTCGATGCCGAATACGGAACACGGTTAATGCCGCGTGTGGCAATAGAAGATACGTTTACAATGGTCCCTTTCTGATTTTTAATCATTTCCGGAAGTACTGCGCGGCAGCACCACAGCGTCGGGAACAACGAACGGTTCACTTCCTTGATAATTTCCTCTTCAGAAAATTCTTCGAAAGGTTTCATCCAGATCGCGCCACCCACGTTGTTGATTAACGCATCGACACGGCCATAGGTTTCTAGCGCTTTTTCAACGACTGACTGGGCACCAGCAAACGTTTCCAGATTGGCTTTCACGGTAATCGCATCACCGCCAGTCGCTTCAATTTCAGCCAGAACTTCTTCCACATAAG
>NZ_JBLVOM010000235.1:35169-61358 GCF_053543775.1 Acinetobacter endophylla
GCCATGACGACTTGAGCACCTTCGCTCGCCACTTGCAGCGCGACACCACGACCGATGCCTTGCGCGGCACCGGTCACGATTACGACTTTATTTTCAAATCTTTGACGATTAGACATTGAACAAATTCCCTCTATTAATTGGCAGAGAATTTTTCAAACAGGAAGCTTGCAGGTTTCACACCTTCAGCATCCAGCCAGCCGCGAACTGCTTCAACCATTGGTACAGGGCCACACAGGTAAACATCTACATCACCGCCATTTAGCCATTCGTTCTCAATATGACCGGTCACATAGCCTTTACGCTCATGTGCAGATTCTGGATTTGCTACTACAGTGCGGTATTCGAACCACGGGAATTTGTCTTGCAGTTCGTTCAGTTTTTCAATGGCAACCAAGTCGAAATCATTGGTCACACCAAATACTAAACGCACTGGATGTTCTGAACCTTTTTCTTCCAGCACTTGCAGCATTGACATGAATGGTGCAATACCTGTACCACCAGCCAGCATCAAGACAGGACGGGTCACAGGGCGCAGGTAGAAGCTACCAAATGGACCGGTAAAAGTCATCTTGTCGCCAGCTTTGGCATTTTTACTTAAGAATTCACTCATTTTGCCGTTCGGTACATTACGTACTACGAAACCGGTCAAACGGTCACTCGGTTTTGAGCTGAATGAATATGAACGGGTTTCGGTCGTGCCCGGAATTCCTACATTGACATATTGACCAGCAAGGAAGTGAATGTCCGGTTGACCTTCATCTAACTGGATGTCAAAAGTAATGGTCGAGTCAGACAGGTTTTCTACACGTGCCAAAGTACCCTGGAATTCATGAATTTCAGTTTTGCAGACTTCTGAAGATGCCTGAATCTGGAACACTGCATCTGAAGTTGGTTTACACTGACAAGCCAGAATAAAGCCTTCAGCGGCTTCTTCAGGTGTTAAAGCATCTTCAATATAAGTTTCTTCAGGCATGTCATAAGAACCTGATTCACAAAACGCACGACACGTTCCACAAGCACCATCACGGCAGTCCAAAGGAATATTGATCTTTTGACGGTAGGCTGCATCTGACAGTGTTTCACCATCTGAAACAGAAATAAAACGTGTAACGCCATCTTCAAATTGAAGTGCAACATTGTGGTTTGACATGGCTGAATATCCTATATAAATCTTTGTAACTGAGCCTTTCAGCCAATTTTCCATCTGACCGAAAGGCATAACCTGGCTGTATAAACAGTCTTAGAGGTGATAAATGTCGATAACCTGGTTGATGTAATCGTTTTTCAGTACCACGTATTTGCTTAAAATTTGTGGTTTATCGCCTGAGAAATCAATTTCATAACGAGACATACCGAAGTAGCTGTAACTTGTTTTGTAACGGAAGCTCAAAGTATTCCAGTTAAAACGTACAGTCACTTTGTCGCCATCACGTTCAACAATTTCAATATTGCTGATGTTATGGCAGGTACGTGTGTCCGGCATAGTTGCAGATGAACGTTCAGTCTTGATCCGGAACACGCGGTCTTCTAAACCTTGACGGTCTGGATAGTAAATCAACGAGATTTCAGACTGTGGATCTGTGGTCAGTTTGTCATCATCATCCCAGGCTGGCATCCAGAAAGACGCAGTAGGGGCATAACAAGTTAACCAGTCATCCCATTGTTCATCATCTAAAAAGCGGGCTTCTTGATACAGGAACTGAGCAATATTTTCTAAAGTGATGTCGCTCATGCGCTTTCTCCTTCAGTTGATGCTGCAATTTCTTTCTCAGTCGCAATACCTTTTTTGATCAATTCTAACCAGTACTGGTGCTGAGACAGGTATAGACCTTCATCTTCAGTTTTAATACCAGACAGTTTTGGTTTTAAACCGATTTCATTGGCAGCATCATCCGGACCTTGAATCCAGTGTTTAGAACCACGGCACATGTCGTTCCATTCCAGCGCGATACCGGCATAACCTGCCTGACAAGCACGGAATTCTTCAAGATCGTCTGGTGTCGCCATACCTGAAGCGTTAAAGAAATCTTCATACTGACGGATACGACGGGTACGCGCTTCAGGCTCTTCGCCTACAGGCGCGATACAGTAAATCGTCACTTCAGTCTTATCGACAGAAATCGGGCGCAGGACACGGATTTGTGAACCGAACTGATCCATGAAGTAAACGTTTGGATAGATACACAGGTTACGTGAACGTTCGATCATCCACTTCGCCATAGCTTCGCCATATTGCGCAGTGTATTCATCTTTCTTGGCAAAGTTAGGACGGTCTTCCGGGTTAGCCCATTGCGTCCAAAGCAGCATATGACCGTGTTCAAAGCCGTAAGAACCACCGCCTTGTTTGCCCCATGAACCTGCGCTCATGGCACGGATGTTATCGCCAGCTTCTTTTTCTTTACGTTGCTGAGTCGTTGCAGCATAGTTCCAGTGTACAGCAGACACGTGATAACCATCAGCACCGTTTTCAGCAGTCAACTTCCAGTTACCTTCATAGGTATAAGTCGAAGCACCACGTAAAACTTCCAGACCTTGCTCAGACTGATCCACGATCATGTCAATGATTTTGGTCGCTTCGCCCAGGTATTCTTCCAGAGAAGGAACATCCGGATTCAAGCTGCCGAACAGGAAACCTTTATAGTTTTCAAAACGGGCAACCTTTTTCAGGTCATGTGAACCGTCTTTGTTAAAGCAGTCTGAATAACCCGCTTCAGCCGGATCTTTGACTTTTAATAACTTACCTGAATTATTGAACGTCCAGCCATGGAATGGGCAAGTATAAGTTGCTTTATTGCCTTTCTTGTTACGGCATAATTGTGCACCGCGATGCGAACAGGCATTGATCATTGCATTCAGTTCACCTTGACGGTTACGCGCAATGATGATTGGCTGACGGCCAATATAGGTCGTATAGAAATCGTTGTTGTTTGGAATCTGGCTTTCATGCGCCAGATAAACCCAGTTGCCTTCAAAGATGTATTTCATCTCCAGGTCAAACAGGGCTTGGTCTGTGAATACTGAACGGTGAAGTTTAAATTCACCAGATTCATAATCATCAACCAGTAGTTCGTCAATGCGGTCTAAATGGCTGGTGTTAATTACGGGAATACGAGGCATGTCCTTTCTCCGACTTTCCTGGGGGAAGTCAGCGGGATATATCTAGAAATATATCCCGCCTCTTTAATTGTATTAAGCGCTAGCGCGGCGACGATCAACTTCGGTCGAAGGTGCGTCTTGTTTTTCTTTCACAAGTTCAATATCAAATTGAATGTGTTTGAAAGGACCTTTCAGACCACGTTTTGCAATTTCAGCTTCATCAGTCACGTCAACCGCAGTTGCCACCAGGCCTTCACGAGTAGCGAATGCGAAGTCATCCCACAGGTATTGGTCGCCTTCAATGTTGAATTGAGTAGTCAGCTTGCGGTAACCCGGTGCAGATACGAAGTAATGTACGTGCGATGGACGGTTACCGTGACGGCCTAGTTTGTCCAGTACAAACTGAGTTGTACCTTCTGGAGGGCAGCCATAACCCACTGGCATTGTAGTCAATGCAGTATATTGACCATCGGCAGCGGTAATGATGCTGCGACGCAAGTTAAACTCAGACTGTGACTTGTCAAAGAATGAGTAGTTGCCCAGGCTGTTCGCATGCCAGATTTCAACTTTGGCACCTTCAACACGGTTGCCGTCAGTATCCGTCACTGTACCTTCAATGATTAAAGTCGGGATTTTGCCTTCTTCAGAACCATCGTCCATACGTGCAAAGCTTACAGTTTCAGGTGCGCCAGCGACATAAAGTGGACCTTCAATCGTACGTGGCGTACCGCCAGTAATGCCTGCTTTAGCATCCGCTTCATCAGCACGTAAGTCTAGGTAATGCTCCAGACCCAAACCTGCAGCCAATAAACCTAATTCGTTCGCTTGGCCGGCATCAGTAAAGTATTCCAGCCCTTTCCACAGTTCTGACTGGGAAATATCAAGATCTTCGATCGCTTGGAAAAGGTCACCCAATAAACGCACAACAACTTGCTGTACACGTTCATCTACAGGACCTGTCGCTGTATCAACGTTCATTTGCTTAACTAATGCATCAATTTCTTGGCGATTCATACTATTGCTCCTAAAGTATGTCTTTCATCTTTTAGTGGCGCACTTTTTTAGCTTTCATTGGCTGGCTAAATCTGGCTGGCCACAATCCTTGTTGAGGTACCCTCTGTTTTCGATTCGGAAGGGGAATCCGGTGACTCCCAATCCGCTCATTTAATCAACTGTCGTCATCTCGAACTGAAGATGGGTGATGGTTTAATGCCATTACTTCAATGTTCATATAAGGATAGAGAGGCAAGCCTTGTAACAGGTTGTGCAACTCTTCATTGCTTTCAACATCAAAAATACTGATGTTTGAGTACTGGCCCGTGATGCGCCAGATATGACGCCATTTGCCTTGACGCTGTAATTCCTGTGAATAAGCCTTTTCAACAGCCTTAATTTCGTTTGCCTGTTCAACTGGCAGATCACGTGGAATGTTTACATCCATACGTACGTGAAAAAGCATGGGTTTCTCCTAATTACTGACGACGCAAGTTGTCAATCTTGTTTTCATCCAACTCAATCCCCAGACCTGGTCCTTTCGGAATCTCAAGTTCAAAGTTTTGATAGTTGAGTGGGGTTTTCAAAATATCTTCAGTCAGCAGTAGAGGACCAAACAGCTCGGTACCGAACGCCAGACTTTCAAAAGTAGAGAACACATGTGCCGAAGCAATCGTGCCCACCGGACCTTCCAGCATGGTGCCTCCATACAGGTCAATGCCGGCCAGTTTGGCAATCTTGCCTACTTCACAACCTTCAATCAGGCCACCCGACTGGGCAACTTTGACTGCAAAAACAGATGAACCATTTTGTTTGGCAATCTCATACGCTGAGTGCGGGCCCATTAACGATTCGTCTGCCATGATGGCAACATCAAAACGTCGGGTCAGACGGCGCATGGCATCCAGGTTATCAATTGCACATGGCTGTTCAATCAGATCAACACCGCCATCTTGCAATAACTGAATGCCTTTAATCGCTTCCAGTTCTGACCAGGCACGGTTCACATCCACACGGATTGAAACGTCTTTGCCTAAGGCTTTCTTAATTGCCAGCACATGTTCAACATCTTCTTCTACCGGACGCGAACCGATTTTGAGTTTGAAAATGTTGTGACGTTTTGCCGCAACCATTTTCTCTGCTTCTGCAATATCTTTTTCGGTATTGCCAGAAGCCAATACCCAAAGAACTGGAATACTGTCACGTAAGCGGCCACCGAGGACTTCGCTTAATGGCAAACCTAAACGTTGTGCCTGAATGTCTAAAAGTGCAGTCTGAATCGCACATTTAGCAAAACGGTTACCATTAATATTCTTTTTGATTGCTTGTAATGTCTGTGCAACATTTAAACCGGATAATGTTTTTAAAAGAGGCGCAAAATAAGTTTCAATATTAACTTTTACGCTTTCCGGGCTTTCATCACCATAACCTAAGCCACCGATAGTTGTTGCTTCACCCCAACCGATGTAACCATCTTCATTGGTGATTTTGACCAATACCAGGGTCTGGGTTTGCATCGTCGCCACTGCCATCTTGTGAGGGCGAATGGTTGGGATTTCTACCAGCAAGGTTTCAACTGACTTATACATAATACGGGTTCACATTCTTGCTTTAATGCTTTGACTTGATATACCTTAAAAGAATAATGTTGATTGGTCTAAGATCGATTTAGCATTTTTTTATACTTTAAAGGTATTTAGAGACATGGAACTCAGACATTTGCGTTACTTCGTTGCCGTCGTCGAAGAACAAAGTTTTACCAAAGCGGCAGAAAAACTGTTTATTGCTCAACCACCTTTGAGCCGACAGATCCAAAATCTAGAGCAAGAGCTCGATATTCAGCTATTTGAGCGTGGTAGCCGCCCGCTAAAAACCACTGAAGCCGGTCAATTTTTCTATCAGCATGCTGTTAAACTTTTGTCTAATGCTGAAGAAATAAAATCGATGACCAAGCGGATTGGCATCGCGGATCGCACTATTAGCATTGGTTTTGTCGGATCTTTATTATTCGGTTTACTATCGCGTATTGTGTTTCTATTTAAGCAGCAGCATCCTTATCTCAAAATCGAGATGATGGAAATGAATACCTATGAACAGATTCAGGCGCTGAAAGAAGGAAGAATTGATGTCGGTTTCGGCCGTTTAAGAATTTCGGATCCTGCGATAAAACGCGTGTTATTGCGTGAAGAACGCCTAGTGGTGGCAGCTCATTCAAGTCATGTACTGGGTCATCGTGAAAATATACATTTATCTGAACTGGTCGATCAGCATCTGTTCTTATATCCGAATACTGGAAAGGCAAATTTCTCTACCCAGGTTCGTGGCATATTTTCTGAGTATGGTCTTGAACCGAAAAATATCCGGATTGTCCGTGAGTTACAGCTGGCACTGGGCTTTGTCGCTGCCGGAGAAGGCGTCTGCATCGTACCGGAAAGCGCACAAAACATTAAATTAGCCCATCTCAACTTTGTACCTCTAGCAGATGCTTTTGCAGTGAGTCCTGTCTTTATGGCGATGCGCAATATGGATGAAAGCGAATACATTCGTTACCTGTTTGATGCTGTGTATCAAGTCTATGATCTTGAAGCGCTAAAATACGATCGATCGGTATTTTAATCGCTAAAAATCGTGTGAATGATATAGCACCAAAAACCGATGAGGACGTGATAAAAACAACCTGTTTTAGAAAACATAATGATTGAGTAATATATTTATTAATTAATTGAATATTTTAATTTGACCCAGACCTTATAGGTATAAAGCCATGCCTATTCAGTTTTAGACATTTTTTCCTATTTTCTGCATTGTGAGCAGCATAAGTTGAACTTCACAATCTGGAGGTGGAGATGTCTACAAATAAAGTGAATATAAATACGCTGATTGACGAGGCAAAGTTTACGCCCTTTCATTGGGGAGTATTGATCTGGTGTTTGCTGATCATTATTTTTGACGGTTATGACCTGGTGATCTATGGGGTGGCGTTGCCGCTGCTGATGCAAGAATGGTCGCTAAGTGCGGTGCAAGCGGGAATGCTGGCCAGTACTGCCTTATTCGGGATGATGTTTGGTGCCATGAGTTTCGGCACTTTGTCCGATAAACTCGGCCGTAAAAAGACCATCATGATCTGTGTGGCTATTTTTAGCGGCTTCACATTCATTGGTGCCTTTGCCACATCACCAATCGAATTTGGAATCTTGCGCTTCTTGGCTGGTTTGGGTATTGGCGGGGTCATGCCTAACGTGGTCGCTTTGATGACCGAGTATGCACCTAAACGTATCCGCAGCACCTTGGTTGCGTTGATGTTTAGTGGTTATGCCATTGGCGGGATGACTTCTGCGCTACTCGGTGCATGGTTGGTGCCGCAATTTGGCTGGAAAATCATGTTCCTGCTTGCAGGCATTCCATTGCTAATCTTGCCGATTCTATGGAAATATTTACCAGAATCCCTGATGTACCTGACCAACAAGCAACAGACGGCTCAAGCACACGATATTATTCAAAAGATCTCTCCGACACAGGTCATCACCAGTGACACCCAGTTTGTACTGAATGAAGTGCAAAAAGGGGATGAGGCGCCATTAAAAGCAATCTTTCAACAAGGCCGTAGCTTCAGTACCTTTATGTTCTGGCTGGCATTCTTTATGTGCCTGTTGATGGTCTACGCCTTGGGTAGCTGGTTGCCAAAACTGATGATTCAGGCAGGATATTCGCTGGGTGCAAGTATGATCTTCCTGTTCGCACTAAATATTGGTGGAATGGTAGGTGCAATTGGTGGTGGATATCTTGCAGATAAATTCCATATCAAAAAAGTGCTGACTATCATGTTCTTATGTGGTGCCATTGCATTGATTCTGCTTGGCTTTAACAGTCCACAATTTGTGTTGTATACACTAATTGCTGTGGCAGGCGCTGCAACGATTGGCTCACAAATTCTGCTCTATACCTTTGTGGCGCAGTATTATCCATCGACGGTACGTTCTACCGGTATGGGCTGGGCATCTGGTATTGGACGTATTGGTGCGATTGTTGGACCGGTACTCACTGGTGCTTTATTAACCATGAATTTACCGCATCAAATGAACTTCTTTGCAATTGCGATTCCTGGCGTAATCGCTGCGCTAGCAATTTTCCTGGTGAACTTAAAAACTTCCGTAGATGGCCAAGCCCTTGCAACGTCTAGCGTAAAGCCGAATCCATTGGCAAAAGAAGCGACACATTAAGTTAGATTTCAATCAATAAAGATAATATTCCCAATGATATAGATCGCCATCGTAACGGGTGGTGATCTGTTGCTAGAATCGAAACGCATAATAAAAAGCGAGTTTAGGATGAACACGACACAATTATTTAATCAACCAACAATCACATTCAAGCGCACAGTTCTGATGAGCATGATGGCAATGAGTTTAGGGGGCATCAGCTTATCGACTCAAGCACAAACCTCCACTCAGTCGAATCAGCAGGAAATTGAACAACTGCGCCAGGAAGTTCAGGCCTTACGCGCACTGGTTGAACAACAGCAAAGACAGACGGCTGTGGTCACTGCACATGTTGCAGCAACACCCGCTCCAGCAAGCAAACCTGTCATGAAAATTGCCAGTGGTGCCGAATTTAATCTTTATGGAAATATTCGTGCCGATGCCTCTTATCAGGCTGAAGGTGGTTCAGCAGCACGTATGTATAACCAGATTAATGCGGTACCTTTAGAAGGTGTCGGTGAGCGTAGTGATGAATTCAAATCTACTCTGGCTGCAACCCGTTTAGGCATGGATTTTAAAGCACCAGTCGGTGCTGGAGATAAAGCTTTAAGCGGTAAAGTTGAAGTGGATTTTCTGGGCGGCGCAAGCTTTGATAACTTGCGTATCCGTCATGCTTATATCAGCTATGCCAACTGGTTAATTGGTCAAACCTGGTCAAACTTTGCGGTACCAGATTATATTCCAGAAACTGTAGATGCACTGGTTTATGCTGGCGGTTCAATTAAACGGACTCCACAAGTTCGTCATACCAGCACCTTCAGCCCGGCTACCAATCTGGTACTGGCGGTAGAAGATCCAAAAGATGGTTCTATTAAGCAGCGTATACCTGCTTTAACAGCACGGTTAAATCATAAATTTGCTGATAATCTTACCGTTAGTGCGCGTGCCATGGGCCAGGAAAAACGTATCAATGAAGATGAAGAAATGGCGTGGGGTGTGGGTCTGGGAACAAAATATGAAGTTGTACCGGGTACCACTTTAAAAGCGGATTATTATCATGTTAAAGGCGATAGCAGCTTTGTTTCTTTTGCCAATACAGGTGTTGTTGTAGCAGGTGGAAATCTTTACCAAAGTGAATTTGACTCGATTACAGTAGGTATTACCCAGCAGTTTAATGACAAATTGCGCGGTACATTAGGTTATGGTTATATGAATTTTGACCAAGATAATGGCTATCTTACTGCCGTGAATACAAGTACAGTTAACAAAGATCTGTGGCAGGCTTGGGCAAACGTTTTCTATAGCCCAACCAAACCTTTAAGTTTCGGTCTGGAATATATTTATGGTGAACGCGAAGCATATGGGCCTGCATTAAATATTGATGGTGACGTAATTAGTGGTCGTACAGGTGAAGACAACCGAATCAATGCGGTTGCGATTTACAACTTCTAAGACTTCTTTCAATGAGAGAGTCTGATCTGTAACAGAAGCGTGGATGAATTAATCCGCGCTTTTGCTCTTTTGAAGAATGGTTTCTGTCAGCAGATTGACTGCATTTTCAATATTGGCTGTCCATTCAAACGAACAATTCAGCCGAATATAATGTTGGCTGGTAGGCTCAGGCTTAAACAGCAGTGCAGGGGCAACTGAAATATGTTGTTGAAGCAATTGTTCATAGAGCTGCTGGGCATCAACTTCTTTAGGTAATTCAATCCAGAGAAAATAACCACTGGAATAATAATAAATTTCACAGATGCTTCCCAAACGTGCTTTGAGTTCCTGATAAAATTTCTTTTTATATTTTTCCAGATGCTGCCTTAAATGCCGCAAATGTTTTTCATAATGATGATGTGAAATAAATTCGACCAGCGCATTTTGAAGTAAGGGACTGACTGTTAAAGTGCTCATGAGCTGTAAGTGCTGAATGGCATCGGAAAATGGGCCGGCATACACCCAACCGACGCGTGCACCCATCCCCAGCGTTTTCGAAAATGAGGCGCAGTGCAAAACCATCTGATGCCGATCAAAATATTTAACGGGTAGCGGTTTGGATGAACCATAATTTAATTCCTGATAAACATCATCTTCGATTAAATACACCTGATATTCATACAAGAGTTCCGCAATTCTTTGTTTGATTTCAGAACTGACGGTAAAGCCAATTGGATTATGGGCATTCAGCATCAGCCAGCACACCTTGATCGGATACTGTTTTAAAGCCTGTTCAAATGATTCCAGATCAAAGCCAAACTGTGGATGTTCCGGAATCGTAATCACCTGTAATCCCAGACGCTCGGCTGCCTGCCAGGCACCATAAAATATGGTTTGCTGTAGCAGAATAAAATCACCGGGTTGGGTTAAGGCCTGTAAAGACAGATTCAATGCTTCTAGTGCACCGGATGTAATGACAATGTCATCTTGATTGCAGGTAACTCCTTGTAATTGATAACGGTTAGCAATCAGTTGCCGCAAGTTCTGATTGCCGGGCGGCATATGATTCTGGTTGTTATAATTGCTTTTTCTTTTGGCCTGCTGCGCCAGAATCTGCATAAATTTGGCGTTATATAACAGCTCTGCATTGGGAAAGGCAGAACCAAAAGGCACAATCTCTGCTGACTGAGTCGATTTTAAATAATTAAATACCACCGAATTGATTTGAATTTTAGGATTTAAACCAATCTGGGCGGACTGTTTGCTATTGAGCAGAGCTTGAGTGTGTTCTGCAACGTAATAGCCTGATTTGTCTTTGGCATAGACCAGACCTTGTGCTTCAAGTTCCTGGTAAGCATTGAGTACCGTCATCAGGCTATAACCAGATAATTGGGTCTGTTCGCGAAGTGAAGGTAATTTTTCATGTGCCTTCCATACGCCATTTTCAATCATCTGACGGATATTCTGTGCCAGTTTTTCAGACTTATACATACACTTTCTTGAACTAAAACTGTTCTAATTATTTTGATTTATAGCATATTTTAAGATACTTAATATAACAAAAGGAAGGAGTAGGATTGTTGTCATTCTATTTTTAAGCTTGAGTCTTGATGTACGACAATTAAAGTGAAAACCAGGTCTCAGATTTTCTGGGGAAATTTTATCTATACCTAAATTGTATTCCCATTTTTATACGCCTCAGTCACTTGGCTTAATTTGTCACAATTCGATACTTACAAATTTAGATTTCCTTGCTAAATTCAATCCACATGATGATAAAAAGTAAGTTACGGTTTCAGACCGAGCCATCATGCAACTATAAAAACGATACGCAAATACGGACCAATAACAAGCACAAAGGAGTGGAAAATGCTCGGAAATATGATGTTTCAGCCTTTACTGATCAGCAGCATGATTGAACATGCAGGACGCTATCATGCCGATACCGAGGTAATTTCCAAAAATACCGATACCAGTATTACAGTGACCAATTGGGGAGAAATTCACCAAAACTCGAAACGTTTTGCCAATGCATTACAACAACTCGGCTTAGCGCAGGGAGATCGGGTCGCGACCATTGCCTGGAATAATCATCGCCATTTAGAGTCCTGGTATGCCATTTCTGGCAGCGGCTTAGTCTGTCATACCATTAACCCGCGCTTATTTCCGGAACAGCTGATTTTTATTATGAATGATGCTGCGGATCGCGTGGTGCTGTTCGATAAAACATTTGTCCCTTTAATTAAAGCCGTGAAAGCGCTGTTGAGCTCAGTCGAGCATTTTATCTGTCTGGATGCAGCTGATCCGGCAGTTAGAGAAGCGATACCAGAAGTACAATTTTATGATGATCTGATTGCCGGCCAAAATGCAGATTTTGAGTGGCCAATAATTGATGAAAACTCAGCAAGCTCTCTGTGTTATACCTCGGGAACCACGGGCAATCCCAAAGGTGTGCTGTTTAGCCATCGCTCTACGGTATTACATAGCTATGCCATCATTTTACCTGACTCCTTAAATGTCTCAGCTGCCGACATTATGTTGCCTGTAGTGCCAATGTTCCATGTGAATGCGTGGGGCACACCGTATGCTGCTGCGATGGTGGGATGCACATTAGTTCTTCCTGGACCGGGTCTGGATGGTGCCAGTCTAGTCAACCTGATTAATACTTATCAGGTTTCGGTAGCACTTGGTGTACCAACCATCTGGCAAGGTTTGATTGCCGCCGCAAACCAGTCAGGCTCCAAACTGGAAAGCCTAAAACGGAATGTAGTGGGCGGATCGGCATGCCCACCGGCCATGCTAAGGGCTTTCAAAGAACAGTTTAATTGTGAAACGATCCATGCCTGGGGCATGACAGAAATCAGTCCACTGGGTACAGCGAATCAGCTCAAGACCAAACATTTGCATCTGTCTGATGAAGAAAAACTGCAGATTCGTCTGTCTCAAGGCCGTCCGCCATTCGGGATTGATTTACGTTTGATCGATGCAGAAAAAGGTACGCATGAAATTGAACGTGATGGACTTAGCATAGGAAACTTACAGGTTAAGGGCCATTGGGTCATCAGTCATTATTTTGGCAAGGAAGAATCTGCACTGACAGAGGATGGCTGGTTCGATACCGGCGATATTGCCACGCTGAATCAGGATGGTTTTATGAAACTCAGCGACCGCTCCAAGGATTTAATCAAGTCTGGGGGGGAATGGATTTCATCGGTAGATCTGGAAAATATTGCCATGGGACATCCGGAAATTGCGATGGCTGCCGTGATTGCTGCCCAGCACCCTAAATGGGATGAGCGTCCCGTATTAATTGCCATTATAAAGCCGGGCAGCCAGCTAATTGAGACTGATCTGCTGGATTATTATGCAGACAAAGTTGCCAAATGGCAGGTTCCAGATCGAGTCGTGTTCGTTGATGCGATTCCACTGAGTGGTACTGGTAAAATGCTGAAAAAGGATCTGCGTGAATTATATGGGACCATTCTTTTGGAACAGGCGGCAGGTTAGAGCGTCCAGTTCAAAAGAGTTCTCTTAACATGCTACTCAACAAACTGATCTCGAATAGAGGTCAGTTTTTTATGTAAACATTCGATAGAGGTACAAGTTTAAAATTCTTTTTCTCAAGATATAGCGTTGGAATCGATACTTTTAGCGAATATTGTTAGACAAAAAGCTATATTGTGGGGGTTGAGCACATAATTTGACCTGTATTGACATGGTCTGAGCATGAGAATTCTTTATCCTGAACAATATAATAATTAGACAGTTGTACATTAATGAAACTGTCTGCGGATAAGGGGATAAAAATGACAAGCATGCCAACCTATCAGCCGCATTGGATACGGGAAGATTTCATTGATTTTATTGGTGAAAAAATCCATCCAACTTGGGCAATTAAAAAAGTTAAAGCTGCTGTTATGAGTATTCAAGCTATCAGCCCTGACTTTTTCAAGATTCATTTACGTCCGAATCATAATTTTAACATCAAGTCATTTCAGGCCGGCCAGAATATTGCAGTGACCATCAGGCTCGATGGTGTACGTCATCAGCGACATTATTCAGTAGTGACGGTATTAAAAAATGGCGATCTGATTATTGCAGTAAAACAGCAGGGGAAAGTTTCACGTGCCTTAAGCCTGATGCAAATTGGTGCGGTGGTCGAAATATCTCAGCCCCAAGGCGAGTTCACATTGCAAAAATCCACCCAGCCGATTTTATTTCTGGCTTCAGGCAGTGGTATTACCGCAATTTATTCCTTGCTACAAAAAGCGGTCATTCATTCTCTGGAACAGATTGACCTAGTTTATTTCACTCGAGATGATGCTTTTCATGCGGAGTTGAAAACCTTGGCTTTAATGCATCAAAACTTGAAATATCACCATTTCAATACGCTGGAACACCAACAGCATCTAACCCAAGGCTTATTACAAAAGCTAGTGCCAGATTTGGCAGAGCGAAAAATTTATGCCTGTGGCTCTGCCGGGATGATGAAAGCTGCACTGAGAATCATCGATAAACTGGATTTGAAAGCCAATTTTCATTCAGAATATTTCCAGATTGCAGTCGATGAGAAAATTAAGGCGCAGCCGGTACAGTTTTTAAGATCGCAGCAAGAGTTTCAGGCCCAGGCTACTTTACTGGAAAGTGCTGAAAAATCAGGCCTGCGTCCTGCATATGGCTGCCGGATGGGAATCTGCAACACCTGTTCCTGTACCAAAGTCAGTGGTTCGGTACGCAACGTCCTGACCGGTGAAGTTGATCATGGCAACAATACCCAGATCAAACTGTGCATTTCCCAGGCAGTGAGTCCTGTGGTGATTAATCTATAACCTATTGATAAGCCATTAATTAAACTATAAGAAGGTGCTCCCATGAATATGCAAATTGATTTTAAACGACATAGCAAAAGCCAATTTCTCAGTCCTGAACAGATTGAGGAATTTGGTGCCAAAGTCGATGCAATCCGCCGCGAGGTCATGGATGATCTGGGGGAAAAAGACGCCGAATATATTTATAAAATCCGTAACTTTGTCCGCTATAGTGAAATTGCCTCACGTGGCATGCTGATGTTTGCTGGCTGGTTACCACCGGTATGGCTGGCTGGGACAGGTCTGCTCGGTCTTTCCAAAATCGTGGAAAATATGGAACTCGGCCACAATGTCATGCATGGCCAGTTTGACTGGATGAATGATCCGAGTCTGAATGGTGTGACGTATGACTGGGATACGATTTCAACCGGCGATGACTGGAAATATACGCATAACTATATTCATCATACCTATACCAATATTGTGGGGATGGATCATGATGTGGGTTATGGGCTAATTCGAGTCAGTGAATCCCAAAAATGGGAACCACGTTTCCTGTTCAATATTCCATTGGGCATTCAGTTAATGGTGTTTTTCGAATGGTATGTTGGCTTGCAGCGCCTGCATCTGGAAGACGTGATTGCCTATAAAACCAAGACCTGGAAAGAAGTCTGGGAAGAAGCAGCTCCTTTACGCAAAAAAATGCGCCGTCAGGTGTTAAAAGATTATGTATTTTTCCCGCTGATTGCTGGCCCAAATGCCATTCCAGTATTTACCGGTAATGCCGTTGCCAATGTGATCCGTAGCCTGTGGGCTTCTGCTGTTATTTTTAACGGACATTTCACTGAAGATGCCGAAACCTTTGAAATGGACAATACCGATAAGGAAACCCGTGCAGAATGGTATGTCCGTCAGATTCGTGGTTCGAGCAATTTTAGCGGTACCCAATGGTTGCATATACTGAGTGGTAATTTGAGCCATCAGATTGAGCATCATCTGTTCCCGGATATGCCGGCCAACCGTTATGTTGAGGTTGCTCCAAAGGTCAAAGCACTCTGTGCAGAATATGGTATTCACTACAACGAAGCCAGCTTTATGAAACAGTTTTCTACCGTATGGGTAAGACTGGCAAAATGTTCTTTGCCAAATGAATGGAATCAGCAAATTACCGGAAAAACTCACGCAGTAAAATCAGTGTTCAGTTACTTTAAGGCGAAGCTGATGAGTTAATTATTTCAAGTTTCTCAGTTATCCAGTTTGGTACTCCTCAATAGATTTGGATGGTTTATTGAGGATTTTTTTATCACCCCAGTTCATGAATGGAATATGAAGATCACTTTCAAAAAAATGACGAAGGTTAGACAAACTCATTACGGTCGAAACGCTTCACCTACAAGTTGATGGTTTAGGCACAGTCCCTTCTTTTTATAATGGCCGCGTTCTATCATCTAAGGTCTCAATTTTGCAATATCTTAAATATTTTTCAGCAATCCCATTATTAGTGCTTCTAACAGCTTGTAATACCCCTGAAACGCCAGCACCAGATTATCAGGGCAACTGGAAAAACACCATGGAAAATCCAAAACTTGAAAATATTCTGGTTATTTCCAAAAATGGTAAAAATTATCTGATAACCAATACTATTAAAGATAAGGAAACCGGTAAAACCGAGAAAAAGAATCCAATGCCCGCAGCAGTGAGCGAAAATGGCCTGCTTCAGTTGAACGCAGGTGCAGGTATGGTCGATTTCGCAATCGATGAGAAAACCGGAAATCTGGTCGGTTCAGGTTCAGTCTACAAAAAAGCCAAATAGTCAGCGAGAATTTTACGCACAAGATAAAATCAAAGATGTCATGTGCAAGGATAAAGCATGACATCTTTTTTTAGGAATGCTTTATGGGAGGAAACTTAATAATTCAGCAAAATCTTCGACAAAATAATTCGCTTTGGCTTTGATCAAATCTATTTCATGAGCGGAGTGCTGATCATAAATTGCCACCACCTCGATGTCCGCATGATTTGCTGCTTCTACACCGACTAAAGAGTCTTCAATAATTAGACATTCCTCTGGTCGAAGGTTAAAGGCTTGCAAAACATTCAGGTAAACCTCGGGATGAGGTTTAATATTCTGGACATTTTCACGGGTGAGAATCAAGGCAAAATCCTCATCAAAGCTGATTTTAGAATTAATATTTTGATTGTTATCCTGATAGCGCTGTACATTGAATAAACTGGTGGTGGTGGTCAGAGCCAGAGATATCTGTTGCTGTTTTAAAGCCTGAATCAGGAGGTCGGCCCGAGGTTTTAACTCGACGATATCATCCAGAAAATGTCGGGAAATTGTATAACGACGATTTTTTACTTCTTCTTTAGCTGGTTCAAAACCGTATTGTTCTTTTAAAAATCCACAATATTCCAGATAAGGATCTGGCCTATGTCTCATGGCGGTAAGTTGAAGATCGCGTTGTTGCTGAATCTCATGTAAATCGACTTTTCTGTTGGAGAGCTCATCAATCAGGGCTGCATCGACCTGATTCCAGATGCCTACAGAATCAATCAACGTACCATCCAGATCAAAACAGACCAGCTTTTTATCCTGAAACATATAAGATTTCTCTGTATTTTTATCATTTATTGGGTGTGGCTGAGTATATCGCATACGATTTAAATGTTTAACTGACCTGAGCAAACTGGGCTGGAAATTTTACGCTAAGGTACTTTTTAATGGATTTATTCATCTGGCAAAAGTATTTATTTACGGAAAATTACAGCGAGTTTAATCCTGAAAATAGTTGCGAAGTGTTATATTTTAATCTGACCCTCAATAGACTTATGCGGATGAAAGACCTGTCCGAATGATGAGAAAGTTAAAGGAAATGTATTTCTGTGTTTGAACTTGACTGTAAATTGCTCAGTATTTTTTATTATGTCTATAAATTTAAAAACGTATCTCAGGCAGCCGATCATTTAGATATGAGCCAGCCAGCGGTGAGCAATCTGCTGAATAAAATTCGCCAGCATTATAGTGATCCTTTATTTTTACGTATTGGCAATGAAATGCTACCTACGGATCTATCCAAACAGCTCTTTCCCTTGGTCAGCGAAGCACTGAGCAAAGTTGAAGCAATCAATAATTTCACGATCAATTTTGATCAGGTCACTTCACAGCAGCGCTTTACACTGGCGATGACCGATGTATCGCATCTGGTACTGTTGCCAAAAATTTCACAATATCTGAAGCAGCATGCATCCCATATCCGTCTGAATGTGCGTCCGATTACCTCGGAAACCAGTTATCAGATGGCCAATGGCGAGATTGATCTGGCTTTGGGCTTCTTACCCAATCTGGAGAATGGCTTTTATCAGCAGAAACTGTTTGAACAATATTATGTGGTGATCGCGGCAAAAGACCATCCGCGGCTCACGGGTGACAGCATCACGACCGAAGAGTATTTACGTGAAACCCATATTGATATTGATGCGGGGATGGGGCATTACCATATTGAAAATGAATTACTGAATCTGGAACTCAAGCGTGACATTCTAATGCGTCTGCCAAGTTATCTCGGGGTAGGACTGGTGGTACAGGAAACCGATGCGATTGCGACCGTGCCTTATTATTTGAGTGAAGTCCTGTTATCACGTGGCAATCTCAAGATCTTTAATGCGCCAATTGCGTTCCCGACCTATTCCGTAAAGCAGTATTGGCATATGTCCTGTCATCATAAAACCAGCCATCAATGGCTACGTAATATGCTGCATGAAATTTTAAGTAAATAACTCTACAGCTTAAATAGTTTGATTGAGTTCTCATCTCTAGATTTTACAATCCCAGTCTTAGCTGGGATTTTTTATTTTGGTACATCTTGATGCTTTTTGCAGAGTCTTGCACCTGAATTGATCAGTCAAATCCTAATAATAGTATTACGAAACATAAAAACAGTATTACTAAATTGGCACGTCCTTTGCATCTATCTACTCAATCATAAAGTGATCTAGGGTTCCGATACATGAAGATTCATGTAGGTCTGCGACCGAGAGTTCACGGCTTAAGTTTCAAGCTCAAGCTACACGGAGGGATAAAAGCCCGGGAGGTAAACCGTACAAGATTGGGATGGATGCATATGAGCACAACTACTTATCACGAAGATCAAGTCCTCTGGACTGAACGTTTACCGGGTGGACACCACTGGTCAGCACGCATCCAGCGTGGCGCAGTTTTACAACTTAAATCTTTAGGCGCAAATGCCAATGTTTCACTGTTTTGTGTGAATAGCGAAGATAAGCTTGAAGCCTATAACATGCCAGACAGCTTAAAAGGTCAACACAGCGCATTTTTAAGTACAGGGCACATTTTGGCGTCTGATTTAGGTCGTGCGATGATCTCAATTGTTAAAGATGACCATGGTTGGAATGATGCCTTTTGTGCGCCAAGTACCGCACCGCAAATTGGAGCACAGTTTGGCACGAAGACCTTCCAGGATGCCCGCAACGACATGTACCGCAATGCTAAAGACAGCCTACTTTTAGAGATGACCAAATTTGGTTTATCTGCGACGGATCTGAGTAATACCTTAAATCTATTCTCAAAAGTTCAACCGGATGACAATGGCAATTTAACTTATGTGAAGTCTGACAATACCGACCAAGTAATTGAACTACGCTTTGAAATGGATTGTTTGGTGTTTTTATCCAGCGCACCACATGCACTCGACAATTCTAATGAATATGCACCAGCCGATATTCAGCTCTCACTCTTTAAAGCACTGCCTTTAGGCGACACCGATGTCTGCCGTGACTCATGCCCGCAAAATCAGCGTGCGTTTCAAAATAATAACCGCTACTACGCTTTAACTGCTTAAGGGGAATGATCATGACTGCACTCGTAAATATAGAAAAATCAGTACTTAGCGAAGTTTGTCCTGCCGGTGAAGCATGGATGTGTGAAGTCAAAAAAGGCCAGTATTTCCGTATTGTTGATCTTGAAGGTAATCAAGCGGTGGATACTTTGTTTATTTCCGCACATAACCCTGAAGAGC
Organism: Acinetobacter endophylla; assembly: GCF_053543775.1. Lineage (NCBI taxonomy): Bacteria > Pseudomonadati > Pseudomonadota > Gammaproteobacteria > Moraxellales > Moraxellaceae > Acinetobacter > Acinetobacter endophylla. The sequence continues at coordinate 54,736 of NZ_JBLVOM010000235.1, forward strand.
GTTATAGCGCAACCGATACTTTGGCGATGAACCGTCAAATTTATTTAGAGAAAGGCTCAACCCTGTATACCAACTTTGGTAATAAAATCGCCACTATTCATGATGATAACTGCGGTCGCCACGACACTTTAGGCGGTGCATGTTCATGTGAAAGTAACACCGTGCGTTATGCCCATGACAAATACCCAATGCACAGTTGCCGTAACAATTTCATGATTGCGCTGTCGCAACATCCGATTGCCAAAAAGCATGGCTTAAACGTGCGTCATATTGGCCCCAACATTAATTTCTTTATGAATGTGCCTGTGACTTCAGATGGACACCTGAAATTTGATGATGGGATTTCTGCACCGGGCAAATATGTGGAAATTAAAGCTGAGATGGATTTGATTGTGTTGATCTCAAACTGCCCACAACTGAATAACCCATGTAATGCCTATAACCCAACAAAAATTCAACTGATTGTCCGTGAAGGCGAGGTATAAGACTATGACTTTAAAATATGGGTTTAATAAAGTTCTCATCGCCAACCGTGGTGCAATTGCTTGTCGTGTCATCCGTACCCTTAAAAAATTAGGCATCCAATCGGTTGCGGTGTATTCGGAAGCAGATCGTGATTCCTTGCATGTGACTTTAGCTGATGAAGCGGTCTTTATTGGTGATGCACCTGCAAGCCAAAGCTATCTGAATGTCGATAAAATCTTAGAAGTGGCCAAATATACCGGTGCGCAAGCGATTCATCCGGGCTATGGATTCCTGTCTGAAAATGCCGAATTCTGTAATCTCTGTGAAGCACAAGGCATTGTGTTCTTGGGCCCAAATGCCGAGCAAATGAAAGCATTTGGTCTGAAACACACTGCACGTGAATTGGCGATTCAAGCCAATGTACCGTTATTGCCAGGTAGCCAATTATTGGCTGATGAAGCTGAAGCCCTGCTTGAGGCTGAGCGTATTGGCTATCCTGTGATGCTGAAAAGTACCGCAGGTGGTGGTGGTATTGGCATGCGTTTGGTGTGGAATGCGGAGGAGCTGAAAGAAGCTTATGCAACCGTGTCTTATTTAGCGCAAGCCAACTTTAAAGATGCAGGCCTTTACTTAGAAAAATTCGTACAAAATGCTCGTCATATCGAAGTGCAAATCTTTGGTGATGGCAACGGTTTAGTTCTAGCACTGGGCGAGCGTGATTGTTCGGTGCAACGTCGTAACCAAAAAGTCATTGAGGAAACGCCTGCACCACACTTAAACGATACGCAACGTGCCTACATCCAAAATGTTGCGATTCAATTAATGCAATCGGTGAATTACCGTTCGGCAGGTACGGTTGAATTTGTGATGGATACTGACACACAAGAATTCTACTTTTTGGAAGTGAATACCCGTCTACAAGTGGAACATGGCGTTACTGAACAAGTCTTTGGTGTCGATCTTGTGGAATGGATGGTGACTTTAGGCAGTGGCGATTGGGTTGCACCAACATCAAAACTTGAGTCACAAGGACATTCAATTCAAGTGCGTCTTTATGCCGAAGATCCAATCAAAAACTTCCAACCAAGTGCAGGACTTTTAACGCATGTTGAGTTCGATGCCAACGCGCGTAATGAAACTTGGGTAGAAACAGGTTCAAACGTCTCATCTTTCTATGACCCGATGATTGCCAAAATTATTGTGACAGCAGATGATCGTGAATCGGCGATTCAAGCTATGATCGACACACTCGCTAAAACGCAAGTTGCTGGTATCGAAACCAACCTTGAATATCTACAAAACATTATCGACTGCGATGTATTTAAAGCCGGTACACAAACCACACGCTTCTTAAATAGCTTTGAATGGAAAACTCAAAAGATTGAAGTGCTACAAGCCGGCATTCAAACCGCCGTGCAAGATGTCACAGGGCGTTTGGGCTATTGGGATGTCGGCGTACCGCCATCAGGTGCGATTGATCCGCTGTCTTTAAATGTTGCGAACCAACTGTTAGGCAATGCACCAAATACCGCAGGGCTCGAATGTACCTTGCAAGGCCCAAGCTTAAAATTCCATTGTGATAGTCAAATTGTATTGGCAGGTGGTGATATGCCATCGACGTTGGATGGTGTGTCTGTCCCGATGTGGCAGACTGTGAATGTGCGCAAAGGTCAGGTACTCAAATGTGGCAAGATCGCCACAGGTTGCCGTACTTATATCGGCATTAAAGGTGGTCTGAATGTGCCTGAATATTTAGGCTCACAAGCGACTTTTACCTTAGGTCAGTTTGGTGGTCATGCAGGGCGTAATTTATTGATTGGCGATATGCTTCCAATCACGGCATTTACATCCGATGAAGTGAAAGCATTAAATGAAGATCAAATCCCAACATTCTCAAATACTTGGGAAATTGCGGTGATGTATGGTCCACATGGTGCACCTGATTTCTTTACCAAAAACGACATTGATACTTTCTTTGCCAATGAGTTTGAAATTCACTTTAACTCAAGCCGTACTGGTATCCGTTTGATTGGTCCAAAACCTGAATGGGCACGTCAGGATGGTGGTGAAGCGGGTCTGCATCCATCCAATATTCATGACAATGCCTATGCCATTGGGGCGATCGATTTCACTGGTGATATGCCAATTATTCTTGGGCCTGATGGTCCAAGCCTAGGTGGATTCGTGTGTCCTGCGGTGGTGATCAATTCTGAGCTTTGGAAACTCGGTCAGCTTAAAGCAGGTGATAAAGTCAAATTTGTGCCTGTCAGCTACCATCAAGCCAAACTTTTAAATGAAAAATATCATGCACAATTGGCATCAAATGATACACAAGATGTGACTTTTGATGAATCGTTCTATCCTGAAATCAGCACGCTGAAATCTGCTATTTTAGATACCTTAAAAGGTCAAAATGGTACGCCTGATGTGGTGTATCGTCCTGCCGGCAACAACTATATGTTGGTGGAATATGGCGAGTTAGTTTTAGATCTAAACCTACGTTTCCGTATTCATGCGCTGATGCAATGGGTCAAAGATCAGAATATTCAAGGCATTATTGATTTAACACCGGGCATTCGTTCACTGCAAATTCATTTTGATTCGACCCAACTCGATCAGATTGATTTACTGCGCATGCTTCAAGTGGCGGAAGAACAACTGCCTGATGTAACCGAGATGCAAGTGCCATCACGTACCGTGTATTTACCGCTTGCATGGGAAGATTCACAAACTCAGCTTGCAACAGAACGTTATATGCAAACCGTGCGCCATGATGCACCGTGGTGTCCGGACAATATCGAATTTATCCGTCGTATTAACGGCTTAAAAGACAAACAAGCCGTGAAAGATGTGGTCTTTAACGCCAGTTATTTGGTCATGGGCTTGGGTGATGTGTATCTGGGTGCACCTGTGGCAACACCGCTTGATCCGCGTCAGCGTTTGGTCACCACCAAATATAACCCTGCACGTACGTGGACACCTGAGAATGCTGTTGGTATTGGTGGTGCGTATATGTGTGTGTACGGGATGGAAGGTCCGGGTGGTTATCAGTTTGTCGGTCGTACCTCGCAAATGTGGTCACGCTACCGTAAAAACCCTGATTTTGAGCAAGGTATGCCGTGGTTATTGCGCTTCTTTGACCAAATTAAGTTTTATGAAGTGTCTGAGTCCGAGTTGATGCACATGCGTGAAGACTTTAAAGCCGGTCGTCTAAAATTACGCATTGAAGAAGGTGTACTCAACCTGAAAGAATACAATGACTTCTTAACGGAAAACCAAGAGTCGATTGCTGCCTTTAAAGCAGTGCAACAAGCCAACTTTGATGCTGAACGTCGTCGCTGGCATGAAGCAGGGCTTGTGGAATATGTATCTGAAAGCCTAGATGCTGTGGATGATGGCGAAGGTGTTGAAGTGCCTGAAGGTGGATGTGCGGTGGAATCGCATATGCCGGGTTCAATTTGGAAAATTGAATGTCAGTCGGGCGATATTGTCGAAGAAGGTGCAACGCTTGCAGTCATTGAAGCGATGAAAATTGAGATTCCAATTATTGCGCCTGAGCGTATGCGTGTCGATGCGATTACTATTGAAAAAGGGCAAACGGTGAAAACAGGACAGGTATTGTTTACCTTGGCGCCAGTGGCTTAAAGAATCCTCCCTAACCCTCCTTTTGCAAAGGAGGGAATTTCCCCCTCTTTATTAAAGAGGGGTTAGGGGAGATTTAAGAATTACATTTTTGAATATGTTTGAAAATTCGTTCACACAACGCTTTAGCTTTGGGTGTAAGTTCCCAATTATCATTTTCATCGAAATCTTTGATGATTTCTCGGCAAAACTTTAATTTATCTTTGATAGTACCAACACCATTACCATCTGCAAAAGCTGTCTTAGTTGTAGAAGATGAAGGCTTTTTAATTATTTCATCAATTAAACGGCCAATACCATATTGGCTATTGTCGAAATAATTTTCGTCAGTGATATTGTCTATCAAAGAAATATCATAACTTTGTTTTACATTTTTTAGCCGATGAAACTTCGCTTTTGCAACTCTTATGATTGAGTCTTTTGGTAAAGTGTTTTCTGTCTCTTTACACTCTAAAATGATTAGATTTTCTCTATTTAATTCTTTTCTTAAAAATTTTATTTTTTCAGAGTTTTTTTGTATGTCACCATCTGCAATTAGTAGCATTTCACTTGCAACAGCAGTCGCGCTTTGACCTCGATCTTGTTTTAAAAATTCGATTCTTTCTTCTCTTGTTTTGGGATAATCATCATCAAATGACCAATGAGATAAATTACTTCCTGCATACTCTACAAATGTGTAGTGATAATTCGGCATAAAGCGACGGTACTTTTTATAGAGTTCTTTATTCGATTTCTCTAATTCAGCTAAATATTTTTCCATATATTTAGTGATATATAAGCGATCTGTAATGCCTTCAACCCAAATGGTGCAATTGGCTAAATATACAGAAGAAGGTCTTACACCTAATGAGGCAAGTAAGTCACGATCACGGTCACAATGATAAATTTTAAAATCAAATTTAGTAGGGTCTTCTTCTTTAGGCTGTTTTATAAACTTCTGAATCATGACTTGGTCAGACTCATCCGCCATATCAAGTAAATGGTTGGAATGAGTCGTAAAGAAATAATAATGAGGTGTTTCGTTTAGGTAGAAGTTCATCAGTTGACGAACCATACCTGCGTGCATATGTAGTTCAGGCTCTTCTATGAAGAAAGCATGTATTTCTTCTTTTTTAATAAATGCTTCGTATGTCAAAATGATTGCTTGCTGAAGACCATCGCCTAATCTATGAATTGGAAACTGATCATCTTCTCCAATTTTAATATGTACAACATCATTGACATGACCGTTATCATCTTTACCTATGAATGGAATGAGCGTGATGGGTTCATTGTCAAAAAAATACTGACTTAATTTTTCTTCATAATTTTTTATTAACTCACGCTGTTTTGGTTTACCTAACAAGTGAATTTGAAGTTCATGGTATAAGCATTCACCTGTAATAATATTTTTAGAATTAAATTTGTCTTTATTTGGGAAATAATCTTTTTGAGCACGTTCGATATATGGCTGTTTATTTTCTATTTCAGTGACAGGGCGCATACCTCTTAAAATAGGGATATAGAATTTCATATTTGAAAATATTTTATGAATATTAGTTGTTTCTTGATGAAATAAATCTAATGCTATATCAATATTGTTATTTGAATATATTTGATTTAATAATCCATTTTCATATAAGGAATGCATTACAGACTTAAATGCAAGAGAAGCGGTAGTATAGCTTTGCACAGTGAGAGTATCGTTCATAAGATTAATAAATTCTTCATAACGGGGATCAAATTTATTTGAGACTATTTTTTTATGGAAAGATTTTAATTTTCTAAATTGAGTAGAATTATACAAATATTGACCACCTCTCATTTTAAATAATGTACGTAGAAATTTACTTTTACCCGCATTATTTTTACCAATAAAAAAATTCAGTCTTTTTATTTCAATAACTTCATCATATTCAATATCATTATTAGAACTGTAATTTTCTAAATTTTCGGCCCAATAATATAATTTTTCTGTCATAAAAATGCCCCCAAATATGGGAGCTAATTTAGCAGTAATTCATCAATTTTCAAATGAGTTATAAAATAGTGATTGATCAAATCTAGTTGGTCTTTATTTTAGAAGAATAACACTTAAGTTGTCATTAAAAAGTAAACATGTATTCTTTTCCGAATTGGTTTGATACTTTCTCCACCCATTGCTCTATTTTGTCAGCTGTCATGACTTGAAAATCTCGCCAATAATATTTCATCTGCTTCCATACCATCTCGATTCGATTTAACTCAGGGCTATAAGCTGGAATAAAATACAGATTCGTCGAAAAGTTAGTTTTAAGTAGCTCTCTGTAATCAGCCATCTTTTTACTTCTATGAATCGAGGCATTATCAACAATAAGAACCAATGGAAGGTTATACATCTGTTTTACTTGTTGAGCTATTCCAGTTAAATAGGCATAAAACCAAGTGCTTTTCACTGACTCTTGTAAACAGCTTGTCACCAGTTTCCCCGTTGAAAGCAAACACCCCATGACATTAACTCGTTTTAATCTTATTGCATCAACCGCATGAACATCACC
>NZ_JBLVOM010000236.1:0-76965 GCF_053543775.1 Acinetobacter endophylla
AAACGGGCAGATGATTTAGTGAAACGTAATTTTAATGCTGATCATCCAAACCAACTATGGGTGGGTGACTTTACGTATATTCAAACAAATTCAGGCTGGGTATATACCGCATTTGTTATTGACGTGTTCTCACGAGCAATTGTTGGATGGAAAGTATCTACACGGATGAATACAGATATGGTGCTCGATGCATTGGAGCAAGCATTGCACGATCGAGGTATGCCTAAGAATGTGATTCATCATTCAGATAGAGGTGTTCAATATCTTTCTATTCGCTATACCAATCGTTTAGAAGCAGCAAATTTACGAGCATCAGTCGGTACGACAGGTGATTCATACGATAATGCTTTGGCTGAAACGGTGAATGGCTTATACAAAACAGAAGTGATTGAATATCTAAAAGCAGATTGGCAAGGTTTAGCGGATGTACAACTTGCGACATTAAATTGGGTAGATTGGTTCAACAAAAAGCGTGTACACAGTGCACTGGGTTATGTATCGCCTTTTGAGTTTGAAGCAATGTACTATGATAAGATTAATCCGTTAGGTCAGGTGGCCTAACTTAAATAAAAAAGTCTCCGACAAACCCGGTACGGTTCATTGTTTTAAAGCTTTAATCGCATCAGACAATTGAGTATCAAGCTGTTTTGCTGGCTTAATATATTTTATGTAAAATCTATAGCTAATCACAGCAACAAATATTCCCATAAGTATTGGGATAATAAAATAACTTTGCAAAAATGCTGCAATAGCTAAAAAACTCACAACTACACCCCTTCAACTATTTTAAAGTTGATTTTTATTAAATAATTATGTGCAATATATCACAAATTATAAATCTATCTAAAATCAACCAACGACTGACTTGTTTTTCAAATTCTTAAAAAAGTAGTTGAAATTTTCCTAGAAAATTACCGGCTATTTTCATCACACTTTAAAATAAATTTTCAATCATTACCCATTAAGTAATTAAAATCTTATTTAATGGGTATCTATGTTGAGTTTGGCACAAAACATTGCCCCTACCCCCAGTCAAAATAGCTAAAAACTTCAAAATTTTCTGGCTCATCAAGATTAAATGGCACTACGCGTAACTTTGCACCCACTGTCTTAATAAACTGGAAATCGTCTAAAGGCTGGTTAAATTTTACTGCTCGATATGGGTAGACCAATATCACTTCACTTTCATGCTTGAGATAATAATGGCTATAAGCAAACATCTGCTGAATATCACTATCTTTTAGGCCATAACGCCCACCACGATCATTTTGATCCAGTAGCTTCCATTTGGTATCCATCACAATATTTTTATCATCAGATCGCTCAATAAAGATATCTGGCTTGAGTTTGAAAATATTGCTATTTTGATGTGTACAAATATGCTCTGTTGCATGCTGTGTACTGATTTTATAGTCTGGGAAATTACGGCGCAGGTGATATGCCACATAATGCTCAAAGAGTTTTTCCATCGGAAACAGTAAGCTCATACCCTTCCATTTACCAGAGGTTGAGACAGGCATATATTCACCCAAAATCAACTCAGTCCATGGCTTAATCTCATCGTAAAGTACCAGTAAACGCCCTGATTGCCATTGTCTCGAATCCTGCTTAATATTCTGACTCCGTGGAATCTCATTCGTCATCAGGCGTAATTCCTGAGCGAGTTTCCAATTAGCAGCATATTTAGTTTTCTTACAAACAACTTCTAATGCTGTACGGATGAGTCTATTCTCAGGACGATTGACTTCATATACATCATGTTCAATTGGAAAAATATGCTTCTTCTCTGGTGGCTGGCGCATGTATTTCACATGCTGCAACTGCCCACGCAAAAACCTCTGATCTTCTTGAATACGATTATAGTCAAAGCGTAATCCACGCTGAACCAAACGCTCAAATGATGCTAAAAATTGAGAAATTATCCACTCATGCAAAGGCTGTTTAAAATGATTTAAATTTGCTGCACCGGCTTCACGGTATGGCAAATGCAAAGACACACTCAGCATTTTATGAAGCAGTTTACGTTCTTGCTGAATAATATCTTGATCATCAGCACCATTAAGCTCCACATGTTTAGGGAGGATTTCAATCCTTGTACCACATGGGGTTTCTATCACTCCCACATATTGATCAAGCTTAAGCTTTCTACGCCCTGCCAACTCAAATACTTTCGCGCCGTGCTTTGAAAATGATGCTGAGAGCTCACATAGATGCTCAAATGCTTTCTCAGATATATATGCATGGTCTAAAGTTGGATCAGGACAACCTCCATAAGCAACGCTGATGAAGGCATATTCTCGAACGGTATAATCAGGCATCACGATCCCCGATTAGTGCTTAATAATCTTAATAAAGCTCTCTATTGAACTAAATGCATCATCGATGACTTTCCATGTTTTCTGCTCTTCAAAATAGCCATCCGATTCATGCGCCACATTTGGGAATAATGCTGATTTATCTATACCATTAGATCGCAGCATGCCATTTGCATTTAACACCATATTGATCTTCGACCAATCATCAAAGAAATACTCTTGAAGTTGTGGAATGATCTTTTGCTTAAATATTTGCGCTAAGTTAGTAAGTGATGGATCTTTCTTCAAAGTCATAAAGTTGGCATGCCCCATACAGTGATCACGGTCTAAAAGCACCTCAATTCGTTGATTGATCACCTCTAATAACTTCCCGATATTTAGACCTTCAACAGATACATCGTTTAAAAGCTCAGCTTTTGGTGGCATTTCTACAAAAGTAAAACGACGGCGCAAAGCAATATCTAAGCCTGTTAATGAACGGTCAGATGAGTTCATTGTTCCAATTAGATAAACATTTTGTGGAACAGTGAATTCCTCTTTCGAGTAGGGTAATGTAACGGAAAGTGCTTCTTCTGCACCGGCTCGTTTGGAATCTTCAATTAAAGTAATCAACTCACCAAAAATACGGGAAATATTGCCACGGTTGATTTCATCAATGATAAGTACATATGGGTTTTTTTTAGACTTCTCTTCTGTCTTATATGGCTCATACTGATCTAAAACCGGTAGAAGATTAGCCCACACTGTATTATATCCGTTCACTAAGTAGGGTTCTAAAATCGTTTGCTCACCTAAAATATTAATAACTTCTTTATCATTGATATTCTTCAGCGAGATTTGATTATTCTTATATGCTTGAAGCAAATAATCAGCTAGTTTCTTAGAAAGATGGAAAATATTACCATTCGGCTTTTGAATTTCTAACATTTCAGAGTTTATCTGTAAAAGTTTATATCCTCTTCCAAACTCAATCGGAGATGACAGAGTTTCTCTAATCTGCAGAACATGGCTCTTAGCTAGTTCACAAATCTCCTTAAATACACCAGCTCTTACGTCATAACTCAAATTTCCTTGATCATCCGTTTCAGCACGAATACCTTCTACAAAGTCTTCGTAACTAAAACTTTGATGGAAAGTCACAAACTTAATCTGTCCTTGATTTTTATATTCATCAAAACGTTTTTTTAGCGCCGTACGATCTTCTCTTTCCAATATTTCTAGAGGTTTATTTTCAATAATGGACAAAGCATGGTTAATCGTATGATAGGTTTTACCTGTACCTGCAGCACCAAATAAAATACGGTTTAAAGGTTGTTGATTCATGACTTCATCCATTAATTCTTCAGTTTGCTGTTTCTTTTGTTTGTTATCCAAATAGCCTTTTCTGACCATCGCAAAAAGTTTTTCCACATATGGGAAGAATGCTTGTTCACCACGATCTTCCAATAAAATTGGTAAAAATTCAGGAAGTGGTAATTTTGGATATAAGTGTCCATAACCAATTCGTTTGGTATTTACCTTAGTCACGATAGGAATAATCAAAGGATCATTAAAATCTTGATATAAGAATGCAATCATCCATTTCTGTCGTTGAGGAAACTGAATTTGATCAATTGCATTTAAATCACGGCGCTGAACAGCATCTACAATATTGAGTATTTCTTGTTTGAGCGTTTGAAATGCTAACTCTGCATTATCACCTAGTCGTTTATGCCATGAATACGGCTTCTCATTATGGTATTTATCATCCTTACCTAAACTAATAGGCTCCCAAATATCAAAATAGTTGGCAAATGTAGGATCACCTTGGGTTGGATCAAAACTGTCAATCTGAGCAATAAAGCAATTTGTGTTTTTTGCTTGATGATAATCTTGTATAGATAAGTTCTTTAAACTTTCAATTGGCCAAAGTTTTAAAAATTGTTGTACCCTTTTTTCAAGCGCCGTGGTCTGATCACCACTTTGTTCATACCAATCACAAAAACTTTCTAATTCATTTAAATTACTGATAATCACAGAGAATGCTTTATTTCCGACCTGTAATGTTTTTGCATGGCTGGAGAGATGATGGTGTCGTGTATCAGTTTCTAAATATTCTTTCTTGATTGCTAATTTTATTTCTTCTGGAGGTTGAGCATCACAAGTTATTACTGGTATTTTTGATTTTGGATCTAAAGCTAATTCTCTTCCTAGATGTGTTTTAAATGCCGCTATATGGATTGTTCCTGAATAGGTATTAGGATACCTTTCTTTTAGATACTCTACAGCTTGAGCTGCAGTCAAACTCTGATTTTTATAATCAGCAGGCAACAAACCTTGTCCTTTCAAACTCATGCCAAATTCAAATGCGTATTTCTGCAACTCATATAACCAATCCGTGAATTTATAATCAGCAGAATTCTTAGAAGAAAATACAATAGAGAAATTTGGATCATTTTCATAAATAAAATCTGCTAGAGCTTGAATGACTTCTAATTTGAAAAAGAATTCACCATTCTCATTATTTCCTAAATGGCTCACTAATAGAAAGTCTTTTACCCTACCTGTTAAAATAGGCTTAATACCGAATCCAAGATAGCCATATTTACCACTTCCTGCATGATAAATGTCTATATTAGAAAATACAGTCCGTATATCGTTGAGTGCTTGCCAGAACCATTCTATTTCAGCATCTTCTAATTTTTCTAAAAAAAGTTGAATACGATCGACTTCAAATTTAACCTTCAGCTCTTGCAATTCCACTATTAATTACCCGTTTTATTTTATAAAAACTTAATTTACTAAATCACTTTCACATCAATGAGAATATTAAACTTTCATTAATATTCTTCACTGTAACTCTTTCAACTAATTCAATTAATCTTTCTTTTAAACTTTTTTCCAAGCCTTAGCCAATGCTACCCAAGCTTTACTTTCTTTTAACCATATACGTCTACAAAACTCTGTCAGGTCATAAAATTCCTGGTCTGTTTCTTTTGACACCCCATGAGCCCAATGCCCTTCGTATATACGACTAGCTAGATCTAAAATTCTAATTACTAAATCTTGATGCACTTGGATAAATTGCTGTTCCGCTATGTCTTGATATGCAAAATCACGTATATATCGTTCAGACTGTTCTAACACTTCCTCTGTTTCCCATATTCACCTGCTATTTGAGTGAATTGCCGAGTGGTGTGGTGAAGAGTTTGGGAGAAGTGTCTTGATGGGAGCATTAAAATATACAATCACAGTTGAATCAGATGCACCTCCACAGCTTTTTTTAGGTGCAATCATTGGTGGTGCAACGGTAGTGGGAATGCAGCAAGAGAAAGTCGAGTTGATTTCTGCTGCTGAGATAGCACAGAGGCATGGCATTTCAACCGCTACAGTTCGCAGGAAACTGGCAGCCATCAACCAAGGTACGGAAGGGAAGTTTTTATATGATCCGATAGCAGCCTTACAGCTGCTTAAGGATTCAAAAGCCAAACGTGGAAGAAAGAGAGCTAACTAGGCTCTCTTTTTTTATGAGTTAAACATTTCAACCAGTTCGTCAGCGTCAGGATTGTAATAGACGTTCACCAATACTTCGATTTTCTTATGGCCAGTGATTTTAGCTAATACCTCAACTGGTAATTTCCGCACCTTCACCATTCTTGAAATGGCTTCATGCCGTGTATCATGGAAGTGTAAATCTTCAATGCCTGATTCCAGTTTTCTTCTTTCCCATAATTTACGAAACGCATCCGCTGACTGAGGAATGATTTTCTCATCTTCATGTGGGATCAGAGCAAGTAACTCTTTTGCGAATTTAGACAGGGGTACGTTGCGCTTGGATCCATTCTTTGTCCTAGGTAGGTGGACATAACCATCATAAATTTCAGAGCGCTTCATGCTAAGGATTTCACCTTTACGCATGGCGGTCTCAATAGCGAATAAGAATCCCCATGCAACATAGTGCTGCGGTAATGTCGGCACCTGCCCTATTTCATACTCCAGCAACTCAAGCATTTTTTCTATTTCATGCTGAGCAATCCGTCGATATCGGGATTCAGGCTTAATTGGCTTAGTGATCTGCATCCACGTATTTGCATCCAGTAGAAACATTTCCTTTTGCGCATAAGTAAACATGGCAGAAAACAGAGATATTTCCTTGAGCACGGTATTTTCTTTCACTTGGGTGCTACGCCTGTTACGCCAAGCGGTTAAATCTTGGGGTGTGATGTCGTAAATATTCTTATAAGCCAGTTCACCAAACTTATTTTCAAAAGTTTTGTATTGAACAAGGATCCAGTCTTTAGACTTTGAATGCCTGCCGACCTTTTCAAAATACTCATCAAATAATTGCTTAAAGGTGAAGATAGGCTTGGTTTCTTCTGCTACTGATTCGCCAGCATTGGCCTTGAGTTCCAGTATCTTTAAGGCAGCCCATTGCTCGCATTCTTTTGGAGTATCTCGGGTAGCTGAATAGCGTCTACCATCAAACATAAGTTCGATTCGGTAAGCATCACCTCTTTTTCTGGGTTTGGGTAATTTCATCGTATGGGTCTTGGCGTAATCTTGGCGTAAATTATGGCGTATTTTCACCAAAAAGCACAACATTTGCGCCAATTGCGACAAATAGCAGATATTAAAAAAGGCCTACAAGTCATTGAATTGCTTGTAAGCCTTTGTTTTATCTTGGTAGGTATAAGCAGACTCGAACTGCTGACCTCTACGATGTCAACGTAGCGCTCTAACCAACTGAGCTATACACCTAGAATGCTTGGCATATTATAAATTTTTCCGACCGAAAACAAGCCTTTTCATTTAGTTTTTAAAACGTTCGCGCAAGTTTTAAGCAAATCCTTGAATTTTTTCACTTCTTGCTCAGTTATTGAGGTTCCCGAATAAAGATTTTTTTCAAAGATCTGGATGGCTTGAATAAATGCTGTCTGGTTTTCAACCTGAACCTGTTGGGATAAACGCTGCATCCAGTGATGAAAAGTTTCAGCAGGCAGCTTTTTGAGATCGTCAGCTAAAGATTGATTCAGCTGTTGAATCGCACGATCAAATGGAGGTTGCGCCTGTCGGGCTTTTAGATAAATTCTGAAGATATAGGCCAAAATCAATAGCGCAATACTGCCCAGTAAAATTATGACACTCGAATAAACTGAACCGAGGCCTAATTTTGATAACCAGTTTTGTTGTGATTCTGCATTATAACCCACCACCTTACTTTGCCATTGGTAGCTGGCATAATCACTCCAAACGCGTAGTTTGGTGATCCATAGATTATGCTGCGAGTTCCAGGTTGACTGATTTGCCGATACCCATGCATCCTGAGAAAGCAGGTTTTGCATGCCATCATCTATACGCTGTGGAGCGATCATCGCGGTTGGATCAAAGCGTTGCCATTTCTGATCAATCCAGACTTCTGTCCAGGCATGCGCATCAAGCTGCCGGACTTCCCAGGTCATGCGATCTGGTGCCAACTCCCCCCCCTGATAGCCGGTGACGACCCGTGCAGGAATCCCGACATAACGCATCAGCATCACAAAACTCGAGGCATAGTGTTCACAAAATCCCTGACGGGAATTAAACAGGAATTCATCAATCCGGTTTTGCCCCAATTGGCCCGGCTTCAGGGTATAAACAAAGTTATTCTGTCGATACCAATTCAAGACTTTCTGTACATAACTCCGAGGATCTTCCGCACTTTGCGCATATAGACGTTGTGCTAATTGTTGCGCTCGCGGGTCAAGCCGGCGCTGCACTTGGGTATTCGTTCGCTCGATATATTGCGTTGGCAAAGTCTGAGGGTCATATTCTGTCCCGATCCATTGTAACGAAATCGGTTCAACACGTTGCGTGAGCCGTCTCGGCACAATGCTCCAATCCTGACGGTTATAATAACGGCGTTCCACAGGTATCGATTTTTCCAACCCCATGATCCAGAACACCGAAGGATCCGCAGCCAAATATTGGTAGTTCCAGCCTGTAGGTACGGGTGAAGTATCCATCGGTTGTCGCATTAAAGGCTGCTGATTGACGAAACTGCTGGTCCAGCGTTGCCCATCATATTCATCTAGCACTAAAGCTCGCCAATAGAGTTCTGAGCGCGGCGGAAGCTTGCTGACATCACCAATAATCCGGAAAGCCAGTGAACTAGATTGGGATAATTCGGCAATATCCCCAGGTGACATACTGTCACTCATGCCGGTCATACCCTTATTTTCAGGAATGGGAATATGCCAAAGTGGCGGCAAGCGCGGAAAGAAAATAAATAGCAAAATGAAAAATGGAACGGCGTACAAGATAAACTTGCCCACATGCTTGGCATCCTGTTGCAATGCTGCGCGCTGAGTGATCTGCTCCTGTTCAAACTCACTGGTCTGAATCCGGTACAGGCCAATCAGACAGCTGATTAAACACAGCACAATCACGATCGCCATCCCAAAAGATTGGCTATATAGGAATGAGCTGGCAGCAACAAACAGGGCAAAATTAAACAGAATAATCAGGTCACGTTTATTTTTACTTTCCAGTGATTTAGCAAATAAAAAAGTAGATAAAACTGCTACCCCAGCCTCAACACCGATAAAACTATGATGGCTCAAATAAATACTGCCGAGTGCCAAAGCCGTCAGCAGGAAAGTACCCATTTTAGGAAATGGCTGCTGACGTTTCAGGAAAATCCAGATACACACAATACTAATCGCGAAAATAATACTGAGTAGAACCGAAATAAATGCCATCTGGGCGATGAGAATCAGGCCCAAAGTCAGCACAATTGAGGTCCGGATTTTTGCATTGATCATGAATTTACCCGCCTTAGGCCTGCGCCAACAATTGTTTGGCTTTCCGCAGTTGTTCTTCACCTGCGCCCTGAGGCAATTCGGCCTGTGGCAAATGCAGACTATACGCACATTGCTGCTGCTCGCATTGCTCGACCAGACCCATCACAAATTCAAGTTTTTCTTCATGTGACTGACTCGGCATATGTGCATAATGAATCTCGATACTGTGTTCATCCTGATATTGCTCAAAGACTTTGACATACAAGCCTTGCCCACGCGCAAACTGCTTCCAGGACACCGCCTGCAAGGAATCGCCTGACTGGTAATTGCGCAATTCACGAAACTCATCCATATCTGGTTCAAATCGGTTGAGATGATATTTATTTTCTGCAGTAAAAACTTCAGCTTTAGGCGCGATCCAAGCCGAATGCTGATGATAAAGATAGGTCCAGGCCCGAACCAGACCAAAGGGATAAACCGAATAAATCTGAATCACCGGATAATCAAACTTGCCACGTTGCTCTGCATAAAATGGTAAGATAAATTGCTGTTTTACTGCATTTAGATAAACTTTCGCTAGCTGATTCCCTGCTTTGATATACAAATAACGCGGGCGAAGTTGCTGTTGTTGAAAATAAAGATGTAGATTCACGCTATGACCGACCTGCCCCACATCATCCGCGATCAACTCGATTCTCAGGTCATGCAATTGCTTAAAAGTCAGGTAAAAACTGATACACAGCACAGCACTGATTAAAAAGCAGAAACCTAAAATCAGGTTATTGGCATAGTTCACCCCCGCCACAAAGGTGATGAAGATCAAAACCAGATACAGATAGCCCTGCTGATAAATAAATACCAGCACATCTTTCTGCGAGAGCTGTTTCTGCTGAGAAAATTGAAAGCGTTTGGCCAGCCATTTTTGCCAGGTTTTATCCAAGAGAGGACTCCTTTAGCTGACCGCAACCTGTTGCATCACATTAAACGTTTCAGCTTCACTCAAACCCAGACGATGCGAAGTCACCGCGACAAATACCGCCTGCACATCATCCGGTGTGACAAAAGCGCGTTGTTGAATCAGGGCATGCGCTTGTGCTGCACGCTTTAAGGCCAGAAGGCCACGCGTAGAAAGTCCATGACGGCTTTTACGAGTTTTTTCTGCGAGATCGAGCAAATATTCCTGAATAGCTTCACTGATAAATATCTGATGAGTCAGATTTTGCAGATCCAGAATTTCATCTTCAGTAAAAATATGTGCCAGACTGGCAATCAGGGCAAAACGAGATTCCTGCTGTAATAACAGTTTTTCTGCATGGCGCGATGGATAACCTAAAGACAAACGCATCAGGAAACGGTCCAGTTGGGATTCCGGCAAAGCATAGGTTCCACTTTGAAACAGCGGGTTTTGTGTGGCAATCACCCAGAAAGGTTTCGGTAAGGCATAACGCACCCCATCAATGGTGGCATAGCCCTCTTCCATGGCCTCGAGTAAGGCGCTCTGGGTTTTGGGACTACAACGGTTGATTTCATCTGCCAGTAAAATCTGGGTAAAAATTGGGCCTTGTTTAAACTCGAACTGATGTTCTTTCTGGTTAAACATATTAATGCCGATAACATCACTGGCCAGCATGTCATTGGTAAATTGAATCCGCTGGAACTTCAACCCTGCTAGATGTGCCAGACTGCTGGCTAATGTGGTTTTACCCAACCCGGGTAAATCCTCAAATAAGACATGCCCACCTGCAATCAGACAGCAAAGTGCCAGTTTGGTCTGAGCCTGCTTATCCAACACAATGGCATTAACTTCTTCAAAAAAACGCTGGATCTTGGGTGCACAACTTGCAATCTTTTGTTCAAGCCCTGTATTGATGTGTGCAATGTCGTTATTTTCCTTTTGTTTCATGCCCCAGATCACAATAAATTCCTTAATAAAACATGGCCTAAGATTAACATACACTGAAATTTAAATTTTCCCAAAAGATCAATCATCTGTCTGTGTAACAGGATAAAAATATTCGCTAGAAAATGACGAGGGTTCAAATACTAGAAGAGTCAAAATGATCAGGTGGAAAACATAGGGGGATACAGAAAAATAAACAAAATAGCCGACACCTGTAGAGATCATTTTTCTTTTCGCTCCAATGTCAAAATATCGACATATGCTCATTTATCTATTTGAAAAAAATCATACTTAAAAGGTATAGAGACTTAAGCGATTTCCTGGATTTTTATAAAAATTTTCTCAGCTAGCTCAGTCAATGACATCAGATTTAACCGAATCGTCTATTTCTCATATTAATTTTGCATGATAAAAAAAGCGCCCCGAAAGGCGCTTGCTATGAATTAATGATTAACACGGACACTTCTTCATATCACCACCCGCAGATGGATAACGGGAATCCACACAATGGCGATAAAATGTTTTCGGGTCCATAGCTTCCAGATCCGGATGATGCTTGCGCATATGCTCCACATAGGTCTGATAATCAGGGACACCAACCATCAGGCGGAAACTTTGCTGCAAACGTTGCCACAAGGTCGCAATCCGTGACCAGTTTTTCGGATTCAGGATTAAATCCTTTTGTGACATCACGGTCATTTTGATGATTTTATAAATCATCGTTTTCCCGCTTTTGGCAAACTTCAGATTCATAATATTCCCCTTAATGACCTTTCGCTGGCTGAATCTCTTCAGGATCGCGATAAATCGCTTCTGCTTCATGCACAGATGGCTCAGGATTGGCCAAGGCACGACGGATCACCCGAATCGCGGCAAACAACATCACAAAGGCCACAATCATAAAGAAAGCACAGAGTGCAGCATTGATCTGGTTTGACATCGCCACCGTCTGCATTTCTGCCACAGTTTTCGCTGGCGCCAGGATTTCATTATTGGCAATCGCCGTGTTGAAACGGTCAGCTTGCGCAAGGAAACCAATCTTTGGATTTTCGTGGAAAATCTTTTGCCAGCCTGCTGTCATGGAAGTGATGAACAGGAACACTGTCGGGATAATTGTCACCCAGACATATTTCTGTTTTTTCATCTTGAACAGAATGACGGTACCGAGAATGAGCGCCATCGCAGCCAGAATCTGGTTACCAATACCGAAGAGTGGCCATAAACTGTTAATCCCGCCTAATGGATCGACGACGCCCTGATAGACGAAGAAGCCCCAGCCTGCCACTGCAACCGCAGTACCCAACAGGTTTCCGAAGAAGTTATGAGATTGTTTTACCGCAGGAATCACGATACCGACGGTATCCTGAACCATGAAACGACAGGCACGAGTACCGGCATCAACAGCAGTCAGGATGAATAATGCTTCAAATAGAATCGCAAAGTGATACCAGAATGCCATCATTTCACGGCTGTTGAAAATTTCCGTAATGATATGTGCCATACCAATTGCAAAAGTTGGCGCACCACCAGTACGTGACAGAATCGAATTTTCACCGACTTCCTGTGCCAGTAAAGTCAAGGCTTCAGGCGTTACCACAAAACCAAGGGTTCGCACTGCTTCTGCTGCACTTTCTGCAGTAGTACCAAGCAAGGCTGCTGGTGAGTTAATCGCAAAATAAATTCCTGGATCCAGAATTGCAGCACAGATCAAGGCCATGATCGCTACAAAAGATTCCATCAACATGCCGCCATAACCGATCATACGGATATCGCGTTCGTTATTGACCAGTTTCGGTGTCGTCCCTGAAGAAACCAAGGCATGGAAACCGGAAATCGCACCACAGGCAATAGTAATAAACAGGAATGGAAACATAGAACCTGCGAATACAGGACCAGTACCATCAACGAATTTGGTAATCGCTGGCAGTTTCATTTCAGGCATGGCAAACAGGATACCCACGGCCAAACCTGCAATCACGCCAATTTTCAGGAAGGTCGACAGATAATCACGTGGGGCAAGCAATAGCCAGACTGGCAGTACCGAAGCAATAAAACCATAAATGATCAGCGCCCAAGTCAGTTCAGTGCCAGAAAGTGTAAAGAATGGCCCCCAATATGGATGTTGTGCGATGTTTTCACCGTAGATAATGCCCAGCATCATCAAGACGAAACCAATAATCGAAACTTCAGCAATTTTACCCGGGCGGATAAAACGCATGTAGATGCCCATAAAGATCGCAATCGGAATGGTGGCTGCAATACTGAACACACCCCATGGGCTGTTGGTTAGCGCTTTCACCACCACCAGTGCCAATACCGCCAGAATGATAATCATCACACCCAAGGCACCAAGCATCACGATAATACCGGCAAAAGTACCCAGTTCCTGCTTGGCCATTTCACCGAGTGATCGACCGTCACGACGGGTAGAAATAAACAGCACCAGAAAATCCTGGACTGCACCGGCAAGCACCACGCCGACCAGTAGCCAGATCGTGCCCGGCAGATAACCCATCTGCGCTGCAAGGATTGGACCGACTAAAGGACCTGCACCGGCAATCGCCGCAAAGTGATGGCCAAACAGAACGCTTTTATTGGTCGGCACATAGTCCAGACCATCGGCCAGACGATGCGCAGGCGTTAAACGGCGTTCATTCAGCTCAAATACTTTGGTGGCGATAAACAAACTGTAGAAACGGTAAGCAATGCTATAGACGCAGGCGGCGGCAAGTACCAGCCAGACTGCATTGACATGCTCACCCCGACTCAGTGCCAGGACTCCAAAGGAGACTGCACCCACAATGGCTACCAAAAGCCAAATCATTTTCGAAGTCAGCGTCGACTTCTTTTGTAAAGTTTCCATTCAATCCCTCATATTGTGATGCATACAAATCAGCGTGATTGTTGTTGTTCGAGGTACTGCTGTTTTCCCTTGCGACTTTACGCCTGTTCTTTTGCTTTTCCTCTACGACTTTGGCATAAAAAAAGGGATGATTTAAATCATCCCTCTCGATAATAGTCTATTTTCAAACCATTATGCACGTTCTAAATAGTCACCAGTACGGGTATCTACACGAACGCTTTCTTCTTGCTGTACGAATAATGGAACACGTACTACAGCACCTGTTTCAAGTTTCGCTGGCTTACCGCCACCGCCAGAAGTATCACCACGAACACCTGGATCAGTTTCAACGATTTTAAGTACGACGAAGTTCGGTGGAGTCACGTTTAAAGGCACGCCATTGAACAACATGATGGTACATTTTTCATTTGAATCGTCTTTTAACCATTTTGCAGCATCGCTCATTGCTGTTTTATCAGCTGCGATCTGTTCAAAGGTAACAGGATCCATGAAGTTCCACATTTCGCCATCGTTGTACAAGTATTCCATTTCTACTTCAACGATATCAGCCGCTTCTAGGTTCTCGCCTGATTTGAAAGTTTTTTCCAGAACTTTACCTGATTTAAGGTTACGTAATTTTACGCGGTTAAAAGCTTGGCCTTTACCTGGTTTTACGTATTCGTTTTCCATGATTGAACATGGGTTGCCATCAAGCATAACCTTAAGGCCTGACTTGAAATCATTCGTAGAATAATAGGCCATGACTGGCGCACTCCAAACTTACTAACTTTAATCTATTGATGCTATGGGCTGTTGCGATGTCATTTAGCAAGTCTGACACGAACATTGAGTTGCCACATGCACATTCATTTGATGTTGCGTATTCTAAATGAGCAATACACTTTGCCGCAATGAAAAAATCCGCTTTCACCCACTCAGGCTGTTTAAGTTACAATCAGACATGAAAATCCTTTGTTTATTCATGTCTTGCTCAACGTTAAAATACCATCAGGCGAGCACGAAGATCAGCATAGCTGAATCACTCTTTATTTTATAGCGCAGTGGATTATTGCGCTTCCGCACAAACTGTTAAACTGTGCCCATCAGGCTTTGTCCTCTCACTTATTATTGTTAATCTTCCGGCATGACGAACTATTTATATCAAGAACAAAACTGGCAATCACAGCTCAGCGACCTGATCACTGATCCACGCGAACTGCTTGAAGTGCTGCAACTCGCACCTGAACAGCTTCTCTCAGGCGCCATTTTAGCTTCTGAACAGTTTAAACTGCGCGTACCACGTGCTTTTGTGGGCAAAATGCAGACCGGAAACCCTTTAGACCCATTGCTTTTACAAGTGCTGCCCCATCATCTGGAACTGGAAGAACATCCAGGATTTGTTACCGATCCCTTGGGCGAAGAACAGGCCAATCAGCAACCCGGCGTACTGCACAAATATAAATCCCGTTTCTTGCTGACCTTGACTGGTGCCTGTGCCGTGCATTGCCGTTATTGTTTCCGCCGACATTTCCCCTATCAGGAAAATCTGCCTAAAAACGAAGACTGGATAAATATCAAGCAATATCTGGAAAGCCAGCCTGATATTAATGAAGTAATTCTGAGCGGCGGTGATCCATTAACCTTATCGAACCGGAAATTAAAAACCTGGATTGAACGACTAGAATCAGTACCACATCTCAAATTCTTAAGAATACATTCACGAGTTCCTATTGTGATCCCCAACCGAGTCGACGAAGAGCTACTTAGCATGTTAAAAAACAGTAGGCTACGTATTATTCTGGTGGTACACTCAAACCATGCATCGGAGCTGGATGACTTCACTTGCAAGCGTTTAAACCAACTGGTTCAACAGCAGATCACCGTTCTGAATCAGGCAGTTTTATTAAACGGGGTGAATGATTCTGCTCAGGTTTTAGTAGATTTAAGCTATCGCTTGTTTGATGCCGGGGTCATGCCTTATTATTTACATGTACTTGATAAAGTAAAAGGTGCGCATCATTTTGATTTGGTGCCTGACCATATTAATGAGATTTATACAGAAGTTTTAGCGAACCTTCCGGGGTATTTGGTTCCTAAACTGGTTCGAGAAATAGCGGGCGAGAAGAATAAGACACCGCTTTTTGGGGTTTCAACATTTTTGAGTTAAATAATAAAGATGAGCACGCATACTTCAGACATTTTTCAGACACCGACGGAACTTAAACGAGAGCAGTTGAGCTTTTGCCCAACCACTGCCAAGGCTTTGCAGGAATGGGTTGCGGGCATTTCGATTCTACAGCTGGGGAATTCATCCAAATCCCTGTTTAATGCCCTATTGGAAGTTTCCGAGCTGAAATGTACAGAAACCCTGCGCTTTGACCTGATTCAGGTCTTGCATCCTACCCTTGAAAATGTTCTGACCAGTCTGGAAAAGCATTTTGTCAATCAGGGACTGATCACATCGGATCGTAATGACCAGATTATTGAACTGGCCATGCTGCTGCGCAGTCATTTTGCCAAAATTTATATTGACATCGTCAAACGCTGTAATCATCAGCTGACCCATCAGAAGTTTTCGCTATTTTCTCTAGGCAAAAAGAAGAGCATTCAAACTGCCCGGATGGTGTCGATTTATTATGCCCTGCAACAACTCACCCTTCTGTTATATCAACAGCATATGCTGTATAGCACGCCAGGTCTGGGACAATGGCTGGCTGCCCATCAACTGCTTGAATGTGCAATAGACAATAATTTCTATCAAAGCAATATCAATCAGGTATTAGGCACCCAGCATGAAATCCAGAATATTGCACATGCCTATGCACAGCTGATTTTACTGGATATCTTCAATACTCATCAGATCCGGCCTGCAGAAATCCAGGGCCTGTATCTATGCAGTTTTGACTGGGCCAAACTGGTGCAGATCTTGCCGAAGGAAACCACGCTGTCCCGTTATGTGGTCGATGCCAGCAAAGATCATCCACCGATCTTTAATACCCATCAAGAGCCACAGTTTCAGCCGAGCTTCTATATTTCCACCCAGAACCTGATGGATCATTTAACGGGTACTCAAAGCAAAAATGCGCAGTATCTGTCGCGGAATGAAAAACTGTTCCTGACCCCTGCACTGCATTTTCATATCTACAATCTGCTCTCGAACAATGTCGAGCGTCGTCATGAACGTTATGAATATTCAGCACAGATCAATATCTGCTTTGGCTTGAGCGTGGCGCATTTTTACCTGTCTAAAGGTAAAAACTTCAATGAAACCCTGGAACTCGATGCCAATTATAATTTCCAGAGCGAAAGCAGTTTTGTCAGCTCGATGGAAAACGCCATTCCAAGTAATTTTAGCAGCATCAAGGCGCTCGATCGAGAAACCAAACAGATCCATAGCGCTGAAGTTCTGGATATCAGTGTCAATGGTTACCGGATTAAATGGACTGGTATTACCCCGGCTAACCTGAAAACCGGTGAATTCATTCTGGTGCAGGAAAAAACCCAGAGTCAGTGGCGTGGCGGTGTGATTCGCTGGATCAAGCAGTCAACGGATAAGAGCCTAGAAATCGGGCTGGAAATTTTGGCACAAGAGCTCTTTCCTTGTGCAGCTTATACCCGTACCGAACGTCATCATGTCAACTATCAGCCTGCCCTGTTGGTGAAAATGACGCAACTGGATCAGGTCTCGACCAGCCTGATTGTCTCTGGTTCACAGATGTTTAGGGAAAAACAAACCATTCATTTACGTCTCGGTCAGGAAGAACTCAAAATCTATCTGACCAAAGCACAACTGATTACGCAGAGTTTCATCCGTTTTGATTATGAATTACTCAATGATCAGGAAGAAGAGATGATCGAAAACTTTATCGATCAGCACATGAATGAAAGCAGAAATCATGATTTATGGGAAGCATTGAAGTGAGAAATCCATTATTGTCTAAAAAGTTAAAACGTACTGAAACACGTTTACTGATTATTGATGATAATCAAATTAGATATAACCAAATCCGTGATCTTCTGACCAGTCATGATTATCAGGTCGATGCTGTGCTGCTGGATGATCTGCAGTCTTTTGAAAAACAATTAAATTTCAACTGGGATCTGATTATTTTTGGGCGTGCCTACGATCTGAAATACGAACAGGCCTTAAGTTTGGTGCGTCTTTCGCTGCAACCTGACCTTCCGATGATTTTGCTTAAACCGGATGATTATCAGGCTGAACAGTATGCGCAATATATCCGTAAAGGGATCTATGACATTCTCAACTTCGACTACTTGGAACGCTTTTATGTGGGACTGGTCCGAGCATTGTCATTTAGCCGTTTGTCACAATCTCAGCAACATTTAATGACTGAGCTGGAAACAGCACAAATTCAGGCACAATCTTTAGTAGACGACAGCAACCGTGCTGTTGCCACCATTCAGGAAGGGATTCATATTCAGGTCAATGCGGACTACCTGAAACTGTTTGGCTTGCAAAATGAAGATGAGATCATTGGTCTACCTTTACTAGATCTGCTCCAGCCTTCAGATTTGAATGATTTTAAAACCCGTTTCAAAAAGATCTCTCAGGGTCAATTTGATTTAGGTCGAGTCGAGATTCAGTCTCTGAATCCGCATGTGTCCGCATCTAACCCATTAAAACTGGAATTCTTGCCTTCAACTGCTGAAGAAGATGCAGTACAAATTAGCATTGATACTCAATCTCAAACGGTTTTTTCCGAGAAAACTCCTGGAAAACCAAGTGTTTTTCAGTCACTTAAACGTGAACTGAACAAGCAGTCTGCACCGGTGAATGCCTTAGTCACTTTCTCTTTAAGTGCATATGACCCGGAAGTTCTACAATCTGACTGGGCCACTTTTAATGGGTACTTTGATGCAGTCAAAGAATTCCTCAAGGAACAGACCCATATTCCCCTGTTTAAACTGGAATATGATGTCGTTGTCGGTCTGTTCCAGGCAGACTCTAAAGCAATTCTTGAATCTAAACTAATCAGTTTAAATGCCTTAAGCAAACCGCAACTCCTTACAGTTGGACAAAAGTCATTCCCTCTAAATTTGCGCTTAGGCTATGTCATGCTTGAACAGGGTTTACAGGATGAAATGCACTGCAATACGCTGATTGGACAAGCATTCTCGACATCTTTACCTCAAGCAGAAGCTGTACCTGAATTTAAACTTGATATTCCTGCGTCACTGAGCAGTCCGGTTGCGGTAGAAATGCCAAGTATAGATTTCAGTGTTGCTGAAACACCAGTTGCCAGCCCAACATTGGCAGCCGTCAGTCCAGCAGTCACGTCTATTCCTAGCGCTACACCTTCTATTTTGAAAGCCTTAAGTGAATGTCTGGAACGTGGCGAGATCCATTTAAAGTATCAGCAACTCTATGATAAAGAAGATACGCGTTTATATACCTATGAAGTGACCAGTGGCTTTATTTTTGAGAATAAATGGCAGGATATTTCTAGCCTTTTAGAACTTCATGAAGATGATGAACTGTCCATTAAACTGGATCGCTGGATTCTGGTTGAAGCCAGTAAACAGCTACACAACTTTATTACCCAGTATCCTGATGCAAGCTTAATTGTCAATTTGAACCGTGCCGTACTATTTAAAGACCGCACCTTCCCGGAATTTATTTCCAAGCTGATTACGATTATTCGCAGTAAAGTGAAGCATCCGCTAATCTTGCAATTCTCAGAAGAAGATATTTTACTGAATCAACAAGATGCACAAAAATATCTACGCGTGCTGTATGAACATGGCGCACTGATTGCACTGCGTGATTTTGGTCAATCCATGTACAGTCAAAATTTACTGCGCGAACTTGAACTGGATGGTGTCAGCTTACATTCAAACTTAACCAATATGCTCAATAAAGATACCGAGATTGAGCAACTACAGGAAAAAATTACCAGCTATAATGAAATCAAGCCACTCAATATTCTGATCCGTGAATTAAATGATATGACACTGTTCGCGAATGCCTGGAACGTGGATGCCCGCTTTATTCAGGGGAATTATTTCCAGAAAAAACTTGATCATTTGATTGATGTGCAAGAGCATTAAGTGCTGCTACAAACCTGCAACTTAGAAAGTGGCATGATCATCTTCTGAATTGCAGGTACAAAAAAACGGGCTGAACACCCGTTTTTTTTATTTTGGGTATTAACGTTTAACAGAACGTGACATACCAGCAAAACGTTGTTTGAACTTGTCGATACGACCGCCAGTGTCAACGTTCTTCTGCTTACCAGTGTAGAACGGGTGGCAAGCTGAACATACGTCTAGATAAAGAGTTTCTTTACCAAGAGCTGAACGAGTTTCGATTACGTTACCACATGAACAAGTAGCAACTAAAGTTTCATATTTTGGGTGAATATCGGCGCGCATCGTCGATTACTCCATTAGATTCAAGAAGGTTTAGCTGTCATCGCTATTGATCACTCTCAAATGAGGAAGCAGGAACATCGTTCATGCAGATCAACACCACAACAGACCATTCTTTTGGCCCACCGAGACGGATACCGTCAGAGCTAAGCACAACAAGTGGGCATTATTATACGTGAAACGAATTCAATATGCGAATTATTCTTCAGCTTCCAATCCACTCTCTTTGGCCCACAGATTGGCAATAATCCCGCAGACCATTAACTGAATCTGATGGAAAATCATGATCGGCAAGACAATCATGCCCAGCGGCTGGCCAATAAATAAAATTTGCGCCATTGGTACGCCACTGGCCAGGGTTTTCTTGGAGCCACAGAAGAACACCGTTTTCTGATCAGCGCGATCAAAGCCCAGCCAGCGTGGAATATAAAGTGATAATAGCATCACAATGGTGAGTAACACCGAACAAGCCAGCAATAACAACAATAAGGTACTCAGGCTCACTTCATTCCACAACCCGGCCACTACGGCGCTACTAAAAGCGCCATACACCACCAATAAAATAGAACCTTGATCGAAGACCTTGACGATTTTTGGCATTTTCATCATTTGCGGATAGATCCATGGACGCAGAATCTGCCCTAAAATAAATGGCACCAAGAGCAGCAGTGTAATCTGGATAATCGAGGAAGTCGGATCAAAACCATGATCAGATTGACCGAGAATAAAAAATGCTACCAATAGCGGAGTAATAAACATCCCGATCAAATTGGAAAAAGAGGCACTACATACCGCCCCGGCGACATTGCCATGAGCCACTGAAGTAAAGGCGATCGAGGATTGCACAGTGGATGGCAGGAAACACATAAACAGGAAACCCCAATACAGCTCCTGTCCGAGCATTGGCAATAAAATCGGCTTGGCCAGAAGTCCGAGAATTGGAAACAGGGCAAAAGTTAGCGCAAAAACCAAAGTATGCAATTTCCAGTGCATAATGCCTTGCACCACGGCTTCACGAGACAGTTTGGCGCCGTGCAGGAAAAACAGGATGGCAATCGCTCCTGTCGTTACCCAGCCAAAGACTTCAGCCGCCTGCCCCGAAACTGGCAGCACACTGGCCAGCAAAACCATCACAAACAACAGTATCGTAAACCGATCCAATGCCAAGAACTTAAGCATATCCCTATAATCCCTCAGATTTTATTGTTTGATATAAAAATGCCCGGCTATCTTAACAGATGCCGGGCCCATGCTATGCACTCAGATTGATGTAATATTTTCATCTATACATGAATGCATTTCATATATCTCGCCACATCACACTTAGTTATTACGTGCATTGTTGTCTTGCTGAATCAGCTCGATCTTGTAGCCATCTGGATCTTCAACAAATGCAATTACAGTCACGCCACCTTTCATTGGGCCGGCTTCACGCACCACATTACCGCCACGCGCTTTAATCTCTTCACACGCCTTGTATGCATCATCGACTGCAATTGCGATATGACCATAAGCATTGCCCAGTTCATAGCTGTCTGTATCCCAGTTATGCGTCAATTCCAGTACGGTGTGATTTTCTTCATCGCCATAACCGACAAAAGCCAGGGTAAAACGGCCTTCTTCGTAATCACGCTTACGAAGCAAAGTCATGCCAAGTACTTCAGTATAGAACTTGAGAGATTGTTCTAAATTGCCTACACGTAACATGGTATGCAGCATGCGCATATTAATCATCCTTCTGTACAGATTGTTGTTGGTGTTCACCGAGCAGTTTTGCGACCCAAACCACCAGAATCAGGATCGGAATCCCAATTAAAGTGGTCATCAGGAAGAAATTCGGATAACCGATATTGGTCACTATAGTACCCGAATATCCGCCTAAAATCTTAGGGGTCAGGGTCATGAGTGAGCTAAAAATCGCATATTGAACAGCGGTAAATGACACACTGGTCAAGCTTGACAAGAATGCAATAAACGCAGCACCAGCCAGCCCTGCAGCCAGATTATCGACAATAATGGCAAAATAAAGCCACTTGTCGCTATAAGGTTTAATTACCTTACCACTGACTTCGACCGTATCTGAACTGTTGCCATCCACCACTGCCAAGGGCTGAATATCGACATCCAGATTCTGGGTATTGCTCAGCTGATCATTGACCTGATAAACATGCGTTGTTTGCTGAAGTGCCTGATCATCTTGCATCAAAACTGCACTGATAATATGTGCAGGTGACTGAATCAGTTGCTGTGCAGGAATCGCGGCAGTAAATACGCCTTCACTTTCCAGTTTTGCCTCAATATTCTGATCATTGATTTGCAAAACAATCTTTTGATTCTCTTGCAGTGCTTCACCGACATACTGGCCACGCACCACAATGGTCTTGTCCTGTTCAGCTACAGTGAGTGTATTGTCACTGGTAATCGGCAGGATCTGTAACTGGGTGCTGCCCTGTTCTGCAGTCAAATACGGCATACTGACCTGCACAGGCGCTTGATTGGTATTATCTGTATTAAGATAAGCGGCTGACACTTGCAGCTGTTTACTCTGCGCCAGCACAGCACTCGATATATCCAGCTTCCAGTAACCAACTTCATCGGTCTCTGCCTGATAAACCTGATTACCGGCTTTAACTTCGACAGCTGCCAGTTTTTCACCAGACTTGACCAGTCCGATAAAAATCAGGTTGGTGGAACAGGCCAGCACGGCACCGACAAACATCAATTTCATGATGTTCATTTTCTGGGCCAATAGACCACCAAGGAATCCACCGACTAAAGAGAAAATCACCCCATAGACTTTAACCGCCTCGGCAATCTGTTCTTTACTGAAATTCAGGTCCTGATAGAACACATTGGAAATGATGCCGGCAATAATATCGGAGACCCGATAAAAACCGATCAGCAATAACAAGACCAACGCCAGTTTCAAGCCGTAACGTTTAAAGAAATCTGCAACCGGATTGACCCAGGTTTCATAGGCCATCTGCTTGTTAACCGCACCTATTTTTACCAAGCTTGCACCAATCGCAAATGCGACAGCACCTGAGCCAATAAAGCGTAAGGCCTCAAAACAGAACAAGGCAAAGGTATCTTGAATGGCGAATTGTTCGGTGATGCTGGCCACCAGATTACCTGAATAGATATAGCTCAAGACAAAACTGATTACCGCCACAAAAAATACGGCGACTAAACGGAAATAATCATTGCGCACATAGTGTTTGCGCACACGGTCAACCTGCGGCTCCCGAATGGACAGTGTGGTGATAATACCGACCAGCATGACAGCAGCCATCGCCAGATAGGTCCATTTCCAGGCATCGTAAATATAATTGCCTTTGGCAGTACCTAGATATGCAGCAAGAAACAATGCCCCTGCACCAGCGACAATCATGCCGATCCGGTAACCGGCATTATAGGTGGAAGCCAATACGGTCTGCATCTGCGTTTCCGCCAACTCAATCCGGTAGGCATCGATCACAATATCCTGCGTTGCTGCGGAGAAACCAAGCAGGACTGCACCGAGCGCCATTTGCTGTAAATGTGTTGCACCCAAAGCCGGATCAGAAAAGGCCATAATGGAAATGGCACAGACAATCAGAATCTGCGCAATCAGCAACCAGGCACGACGACGTCCCAGAGCCTTGGTCAGAAATGGGACTGGCAGTTCATCAATGAGCGGTGCCCAGACGAATTTAAACGAATAGCCCAATGCGGCCCAGCTAAAGAAAGTTACTGCACTTTTGCTGATTCCGGCCTCACCTAACCATAAAGACAGACTGGAAAAAATCAGAAGAATCGGCACACCAGCCGAAAATCCCAAGAACAGCATGATCAATGCACGTCGATCTAAAAATGCTGTAAAGGCGGATTTCCAACCCGTCGTTTGTGTTGTCATTGCTTTATTATTTTCCACAGAAAAACCAATTGCTGCTATTCAATCCTGTAATAGCGTATCTTTCAACAAGATTTATATATTTATCACATTTCCGGTTTTTTATTTTCGGGCAAAAGCGACATGTTGGCTTGAATTTTTCAAGTAAATCTGTATACCTTAACTCTTATCAACGTAATATTTCGTTTTGGATTTTCAACAGTGACCCAGAGACTCGATCAAATTAATTCCTCTATTGCCAGCAACACCAGCACAACTCCACAAAAAATCCGCTCAGATTTACTTATCTCTGCATTTGAACAAAGCGAAATTAAAAATACTCTGGACCATACCCGGTTAATATCCACCCAGCTGACGCATATTCCAAACCTAGAAAAAATTCCTGCGTCAACCAAACGGATCAAACCCCTGAATAACTTTTTGGGCCAAGATCGTGCACGTGCCTCAGTTGAGGCCGGGATTGCCCTACCTTATTCCGGTTATAACATTTTTGCCGTCGGTACAGCAGGACTCGGAAAACGCACCATGGTGAAGCGTTTGCTGCAGCAGCACGCCAAAACTATGGAAACCCCGAATGACTGGGTGTACGTCAATAACTTTCAGAACCAGCGTCAGCCGATTGCACTGGAACTGCCTCCGGGTCAGGGTCCAAAATTCCAAGCCATGTTGAATCAAAGCTGGCAAACCATTCTGAAACAGCTTGAGCGCCGTTTTACTGCAGAGACCTATCACAACCGCATTGAAATGATTCGCCAGGAAACTGGTGATGAGCAGCAGCAGGCGCTCATCGAACTGACCAAGGAAGGCGCAGAACTGGATCTGAAGCTGATCTCTCGACATGATGAGCACTGTTTTGTCCCTGTGCATCTGATTGATGACAAATTGCAGGAAATGTCTCAGGAAGATCTGAATGCCTTAAGCAACAAAGATCGTGCCGAACTGGCGTCCAACATGCGCTATATGGACAAGAAACTGGAACGTCTGGGTTTGCATCTGGGTGATCTGGAAGATGATGCACGCGATCGCGTACAGATCCTGAACCGCGATATCGCCAAGCAGGTGGTCTTACCGCGAGTCGAACAGATTCTGGCGAAATTCAAACACGTGGAAGGTCTGGAACATTATCTGAAGTATTATGCTGAAGACATTATCAATAATGTTGAAATTGTGCTGGAACAGGAAGAAGATGACTTCACTCCGGCACTGTTCAGTCGCGTTCCCGCACGTTATCAGGCCAATGTGATTATTACGCACAAGCCGAACAGTGGCGCACCGGTGATCTTTGAAGATTTTCCAACGCATTACAATTTATTGGGACATGTAGAACAACTGACCCAAAATGGCACGATCACTACAGACTTCACCCTGATTCGTCCAGGGACATTGCATAAGGCCAATGGCGGTTTCCTGATGCTGGAAGCGGAACAATTGCTGGAACAACCCTATGCATGGCAAGGCTTGAAGCGCGCGCTTAAATCGGGGCATTTAAAACTGTCCTCGCTCGAGCATATGATCACGCTGACCGGCAGCATTTCGATTGAACCTGCTTCGATTCCATTGAATATCAAGGTCATCTTACTGGCTGAGCCTGAAATTTATTATGAAATTTTAGAGCTTGAACCCGAGCTGGGCAGCATCTTTAAAATCCGTGCTGATTTTACCGATACATTACAACGTAATGACGATAACGAGCAGGCCTATATGCAGCTGATTGCCGACTATGTACAATCGGATAAATTACTGCCTTTTGACCGTTCTGCTTTAGCCGCCTTGCTCACAGATTCCAGCCGTCAGGCCGAAGATCAAAGTTCATTGTCATTACACGCCCTGACGCTGGGCGATCTGATTCGTGAAGCACATCATCATGCCTTCCAGGCCGGTGACAAGATGGTCTCGGAAAAACATATCAATACCGCACTGGATCACCGTAAATATCGTCTCGGCTATTTACGTGAACTGTACTGGCAGGATCTGACCCGTGGTACCCAATTGATCGAAACCCGTGGTCATCGTCTGGGCCAAATCAATGCCCTGTCGGTGATTCATTATGCTGATGTTGAGTTTGGTCTGCCTTCACGACTGACTGCTTCGGTGTATCAAGGTGGCGGTGATATTTTGGATATTGAGCGCAGTGTAGAACTTGGTGGCTCTTTACATGCCAAGGGTGTGTTGCTGATGTCATCTTTCCTGAAAGCACATTTCGGCCGTGAACAGACCCTGCACTTCTCTGCTGCGCTGGCCTTTGAACAAAGTTATGGTCAGGTCGATGGTGACAGTGCCACGGTAGCGGAACTTTCTGCCTTACTTTCTGCCATCAGCCAGTTACCGATTGATCAATCCTGGGCCATTACCGGTTCCATGAACCAGCTGGGACAAGTACAGCCGGTAGGTGGTGTGAATGCCAAAATTGAAGGTTTCTTTGATGCTTGCAAGTTACAAGGTCTGACCGGAAAACAAGGTGTGATTATTCCGCGTCAAAATATGCAACATCTGATGCTGCGTAAAGATGTCACCCTTGCCGTGGAAGAGGGTCAGTTCCATATTCATGCGATTGATACCATTGATCAGGCGCTGGAAATCCTGATGGCGCGTCCTGTCGGGACGCTGGATAAAAAAGGTCGCTATAGCAAAAATTCAATCTATGCCGCAGTAATGGCACAGCTGGATTATTGGCAAGCGATTGAAGATGGTGCCGAACTGGTCGAAGTGCCGAAGAAAAAGAAGAAGAAAAAAAAAGACAAGAAGCAAATCGTCGAGCCACAAACTGAAGTTGAAGCTGATGCTTCGACAGTTGAAAAGCCGGATGCAGCGACAGAGGATTAACTCTGACCTTGCTCCAGATAAAATAGAGATAAAAAAAGCGCTTCTCAATGAAGCGCTTTTTCACATCTGAACTTAATTTAATACAAAATTAAGCATCAGCTGCCGGGCTGTACTGTTCAACTAAAGGCTTTAATTCACCTTTTTGGAACATGTCGAGCATGATATCACTACCACCGATCAACTCACCATTGATCCAAAGCTGTGGAAATGTCGGCCAGTTGGCGATTTGTGGTAACATCGCGCGAATGTCCTGGTTTTCCAGAATGTTTACATAAGCAAACGGACGACCAATTTGACTGAGTGCTTCTACTGCACGTGCAGAAAAACCACATTGTGGAAATTGCGGTGTGCCTTTCATGTAAAGAAGTACTGCGTGTTTTGCAATTTGGTCACGAATTAACGCTTCGGTATCGCGTGCTTGTTCAGTCATTGATAAATCCTCAACTCATCTGTCTCGCATTATACCCAAATCCAGGCAAAACAGAATGTCTAAAGCAATAATTCCAATTTTATTTACAATTACCCTTTAAATCTGAGCGGGTTTTTGCTTATATAAGTTTTTCTTTCCACCTAACAGTTAAGAGTTAGTCATGAATAATATTACCCTCGCACCGGTACAAACTGATCAACCGTCTCATTTGATGCCTGTTTTTGGCCGTCAACCGATCAGCTTTGTCCGAGGACGAGGTGCATATCTTTATACCGAAGATGGTACAGAGTATTTAGATGCATTAACCGGCATTGCCGTATGTGGTTTGGGCCATGCACATCCAGTCATTGCCGAAGCGATTGCTGAACAGGCAGCGACCCTGATTCATACCAGCAATCTATTTGAAGTGCCTTGGCAAACGGCTGCCGCACAAAAACTGGCTGAAGTTGCAGGCATGGAAGAAGTATTCTTCTCGAACAGTGGTGCAGAATCCAATGAAGGTGCAATCAAAATTGCACGTAAATTCGGTCATATGCAAGGCATTGCTTCACCAAAAATTATTGTTGCTGACCAGTCTTTCCATGGTCGTACCATGGCCACCTTGTCTGCTACAGGCAATAAAAAAGTGCAAGAAGGCTTTGGTCCGCTGGTTGAAGGTTTTATTCGTGTACCTTTTGGTGATATCGAAGCAATTGAAGAGGCTGCGATTAATCACCCGGATATCGTGGCGATTTTGATTGAGCCTATTCAGGGTGAAGGCGGTGTGAATACCACACCTCAAGGTTTCAGCTATTTAGAAGAAATCCGTCAAATCTGTAACCAGCACAACTGGCTGATGATGCTGGACGAAGTGCAAACTGGTAATGGCCGTACCGGTAAATATTTTGCTTACCAGCACACCAATATTATTCCGGATGTACTGACCACAGCCAAAGGCTTAGGAAACGGTTTCCCGATTGGTGCGGTAATGACCCAAGGCCGTGGTGTCGGCGTATTAACTGCTGGAAATCACGGTTCTACCTATAGCGGTACAGCACTGGGTTCGCGTGTGGTCTATACCATTCTTGATATTATGCAAAAAGAAAATATCGTCGCGAATGCTGCTGAAAAAGGTGCTTACATCGTTGACCAACTGCGTAACAAGCTGGCAGATCAAAATGTCATCATACGTGGTTTCGGTCTGATGATCGGGATTGAATTACCAAAAGAATGCGGTGATCTGGTTGCGATTGCACGCGATGAATACAAGATGATTATCAATGTCACTGCAGGCAATGTTGTTCGTCTGTTGCCTACCCTGAATATTACCCAGGAGCAGGCAGACCAATTGATCGAACGTCTGGTGAAAATGATCAAAGCTTATTTGGCATAAAGCCCTAGCCTAAAAATTAAAAAAGCCGCTCTAAAGCGGCTTTTTTATTATTCTGCACTCTATGATGCGTTTTGTAACATACGTCCGCCAGAGATCTGGCTAAAATATTGTTTCAGGGTATCAAGACAACGAAGAATTTTTGTCGGTTGTTGTTCACGTTTCGGAATAACCGCATACAGTGTAATCGATGGCAGTCTCCATTCAGGCAGAACTTCAACTAAAGTACCGTTAAGCAAATCCTTTTTAGCATCAAGATATAAAACCTTGGCAATCCCATTACCCTGCAAGCACATCGATTTTGCAACCAAACCGTTATTGGTACTGAAACGGGATTTCAGTTCAAACTCGGCTTTTTCTGCAGTATTCACATGTTGGAAATGATAATACTGATGGTTTTTAAGATGCGTTAAAGGCAAGACCTCATGATTTTTAAGATCATCAGGTTTCGAAATAATGGTGCTTTGATTAATATAACTCGGTGTCGCCACCAGAATTTGCTCAATCTGCATCAATGGCACAACCTGAAGATTATGCTCATCATTTTTCTGTTCAAATCTTAGGGCGATATCAACCCGCCCATCCAACAAATCAACCTCATGATTGTTTGTTTCTAAATGTACTGCCAAGCCGCGATGTGCAGCTATCCAATGAGAAAGTGCAGGAATCACATGATTCGCGCATAATTCTGGCAAAGAAACGATACGCAGCTCACCCACAAGATCATCACGTAACTCATTGATCCGGACTTTACCGCGTTCAGCAGCAGATAACATTTCTTGACAGCTATGGAAAAAAGCTTGTCCCGCTTCGGTCAGACTTAATTTTCTCGTCGAACGATTTAGAAGTACGACTTCCATATCGTGTTCTAATGAGCGAATTTGTTGACTGACGGCGCTGGTCGTAATCCCTAATTCACGGGCAGCACCGCTGAACGAGTTTTTTTCCACAACGCAAGCAAAGACACCCATTGCTCGAAGTTGATCTAACATAAATTTCCCTCTAAACTTATGAGGTGCTCCATCATTTGATAAAAGCAACTTATTGTATTATACGGCGAAATTTACACTTTGCATTATTTATTTAATTGTTTGGTAAAACTGCAGTAGGATTAATAGGTTTGCCGTCTAAGCGCACCTGAAACTCAAGCATGGTACGGTTTGTACCAGTTGATCCCATTTCTGCAATTTTTTGACCAGCCGTTACATTTTGGCCACTTTTCACATTCAATTTACTGTTATGTGCATAAGCGGTGATATAGCCATTGATATGCTTCACCAACACCAGATTGCCATATTCTTTCAGGCCATCAGCGGCATACACCACCTGCCCGTCTGCTGCTGCAAATACCGGATCGCCGACATTGCCACTATAGCGGGTGCCCTTGATATTAGAAGCTAAATTGTATTGCTGAAGAATCGCACCATTCGATGGTTTTACCCAACGTAAACCTGCAGCCGTAGATACTGGCGTAACCGGTGCAGATGTATTGACGCGTGGTGTGGTTTGTACTGTGGTTGCTGGTGTCACCGGTGCCGGTGTAGGCACTGCAATTGTTTGACGCTGGATTGGCGCTGCCTGAGTCATAGCCTGAGTACTGGTGCTACGGCGCGCAGTATTGCTTTTCAGGCGGATTGATTGTCCGACATAAATCCGGTAAGGCGCACTGATATCATTCATCTCGGCAACACTGATATAGTTCAGTCCATAACGTGCTGCAATCCCACTCAATGTATCTCCTGAACGCACCGTATAGAAATCAGGAGCTGTTGCATAACGCGTTGCATTATTCACCTGGGGTTTGGTGGCACAACCGGTAATTACTCCTGTAGAAATAACAACGGTCGATAAAACGAGGGTTTTAATCAGGGTTGCAGGCGAAGCTACGACACATTTCGGTAACACCAAGAACATTATCTTCCTCTCTAATGCTATACGGTTGCAAAATTCCGTTAAGATTAGCAAAGTTTTACGGCAATATACTTGCAATCGCGAGTTTTTCACAAAGTTATAACACTAAGGACGCATTTTCTGCCAATTGTGTTTGTAAATTCCGCAGACTCTCATAATTGGTAGCATCCATCTGAATCGGGGTAATACTGACATAGCAATTGGCGACCGCAGAGAAGTCCGAATCAATTTCGTTAAATCCTGGCTTAGGGTCTGCGACTGCTTCTCCTGAGAGTCCAATCCAGAATACCTGACGACCACGCGGATCTATATGACTCGTCACCGGTTTAGACTGACGGCGGCGACTTTGATATGTCACTTTTTCACCCTGCAATTCAGTTACATCTGGAATATTGATATTAAAAATATGTCGCTCAGGCAGAACAGGCAAACCACGAGCAATAAAATCATGCACCCATTCGGCGGCCAACTGATAATCCTGAGGCTGCTGATAGCCACGTACATTCGGCCCACTCAGTGATACGGCAATCGCAGGATGTTTAGTTAAACGACCTTCAAAGCCCGCCCCGACTGTACCGGAATACAAGATATCATCTCCCAGATTTGCGCCGCTATTTATCCCGCTAACCACCAGGTCAAATTCAAAATCAAATAGCCCGTTCATAGCCAAGTAAACGCAATCTGCCGGCGTCCCATTAACCGCCCAGACATCAGGAGAAATCTGGATTGGGCGTAAAGGGCGGTCCAAAGTTAAGGCACTAGAAAAGCCACTGCGTTCACTTTCCGGTGCCACAATCACCACTCGCCCCAAAGGCTTTAGTGCTTGCGCCAAAGCCTGAATACCGGATGCAAACACCCCATCATCATTTGAAACTAAAATATTCACTAAAAAATCTCGTTACGCTAAAAAATGACTGACTAGGACATTTCATTGTATTAGTGCAGGAATTATATATATTTATTGCTCGACATCCATCTTTATAATATGTGGCTCAAGATGATTAAAAAATTCTCTTTATTTAGCGCTCTCACTTTAAGCTTGGCAGCATTTATTTCCCCTTCAGTCATGGCAAACGATCTGACTGTTGAAGAAAACAATACCATTGTAAAAGAAGATATTGCATCAGCACAGGTTATGGCTGAAGTTTGCCCGGCAATCATTGGTCAAAATCCAAAATTTAACAGCACCGTTGAACAATTGATCCAGTCTTATCTTGCAGACTACTCAGATAAAGGCATGAGCTATCAAAAGCTACAGGCAGACAGTGAATATAAATCTTTACTTGAAGAAGCACGTCAGGGTGCAAAGCAAACCAGCTCAGACGAGCAGAAAACTGTCTGTGAAGAAATGCTGAACTACCAAGGCTAAGCCAGCTAAATTTTCAAATAAGACGGTGTAAACATCGTCTTATTTTCTCTTACAGATTTATTCATAATTCTACAGCTTCGCTACATTTTCCCACTTTTCAATTTCAAAAATAAGTTTAAGCTAGGCAAATTATTGTTCTAAATCCATTTTTTGAGTTTTCAATGAAAAATCCAATATTCCAAGCTTTAACATTCTGCGCAATTTCTGCCGCCACTCTTTTGGGAACTTCTGCATTTGCAGCCGATGAAAACATTAATGTTACCCCAACTCAGCAAGTGACCAAACAGGAACTGGCAGCCATTTATGTTCTTTCAGAAATCTGTCCAAGCATGGTCAAAGACAAGTCACAGTTTAATCAGGGTTATACCAAGCTGGTGACTGAGTATATGCCGGGCCAGCGTAATCCGGTTGAAAGCTTAAACCAGATGGCTAAACAGAACGATTTCCGCAATATTCTGGCCGAAGCACAATCGGATGCCAAGAAAGCCGGCAAGAAAAAAAATCAGGTGATTTGTAATGAATTAACCACCTATAACAATTAAGCTGCTTTTCTGCCGATAACTTACAATACTTTTGAAATAAGACCGGGTTTCCCATAGAAGTCAGCCTAGCTTTGTCCTAAAATGCTAGGCTCTTCGTGCTTACATCAAGATATAGGAACCCACTAGAAATGACCCAAAAAACTGCCCTTGCTGCATTATTATTAGT
This sequence comes from Acinetobacter endophylla, assembly GCF_053543775.1. Lineage (NCBI taxonomy): Bacteria > Pseudomonadati > Pseudomonadota > Gammaproteobacteria > Moraxellales > Moraxellaceae > Acinetobacter > Acinetobacter endophylla. The sequence goes on from NZ_JBLVOM010000236.1 coordinate 32,708, forward strand.
TCCTAGTTTTAGCTTTGCAGCAACTGTCCTATCTGCACCACCAGAATTGAATAATAAATCCTACGTGCTAATGGACTACGAGACAGGGCAACTTCTCGCTTCAAAAAATGAAAATGAAAAATTAGCCCCTGCTTCAATGACCAAGATGATGACCAGTTACATCATCGAACAAAAACTATTGAGCGGTGAACTCACTGAAGATGAACAAGTGCGCATGAACGAGTCAGCATGGTGTCGCGGCAGTAGCGCGGAATCATGTATGTATGTACCTTTAAATGGTACGGCAACTGCACTTGAAATGCTTCGCGGGATTATTATTCAATCAGGGAATGATGCGTCGAAAGCCATGGCTGAACATATTGCAGGGAACGAGGGTACCTTTGCACATATGATGAACCAGGAAGCTAAACGTATTGGCATGACCAATACCAGCTTTGTGAACTCAACCGGTATGCCGGCTGAAGGTCATTATTCAACTGCCAAAGATATGGCAACGCTGGCACAACACATCATTAAAGACAGTTCTAAATATTATCCGATTTATGCGGAAAAAGAATTTACCTTTAATGGCATCAAGCAAGGTAACCGTAATGCCCTGCTATATACTGACCCGAGTGTAGATGGTTTAAAAACTGGCCACACTGATGAAGCTGGTTATTGTTTGACTACCTCATCAAAACGCGGTCCTACGCGTTTGATTTCAGTGATTTTTGGTGCACCAACCATGCAGGAACGTGCGACACAAACACGTGAATTGTTGGCTTGGGGTTATGCAAACTTCGAAACCAAAAATGTTCAACCGGCTAAACAGGTACTTGCTAAAGCCAAAGTCTGGTTTGGTAAGGAAGATGAAGTTCAGATCGGTCTTGCTGAAAACTTTAATGTGACTATGCCGAAAGGTCAGGCCAACGCGATTAAAACCCAGCTGGTGGTTCAGCCTAAACTGACTGCACCTTTACAGCCTGGTCAGGTCGTAGGTAAATACGTAGCGACTCTGGATGGTAAAGTAATTTCAGAAAAACCGTTGGTGGCTTTAAACGCGGTTGAAGAAGCTGGTTTCTTCGCACGTATGCTCGACCACATTAAACAATTCTTCTCAAACTTGTTCTAAGTTTAAATAGACTGTTTTAGTCTAGCACTAAGACCAAAGCACTCATTCAGATGGGTGCTTTTTATTTTATACTATGCACATGATCCTTAAACTTTTAATGAGCAGATCACCATGAGCCAAAACATTCGTTCTTATTTAGACACAACTCCACAAATTGATGAATCGTGTTATATCGATCCGATGGGAATCGTGGTCGGCGATGTGGTCTTGGCTGAAAATGTCTCTGTCTGGCCTTTTGCCGTGATTCGTGGTGATGTTAATTCGATCCGGATTGGTAAAAACTCGAATGTTCAGGATCATGCCATGTTGCATGTCAGTCATAAAAAAGCCGATAAACCGAATGGTTCGCCTTTGATCATTGGTGAAGATGTCACGATTGGCCATCATGTGACATTGCATGGTTGTACGATTGGTAATCGCGTATTAATCGGGATTAACAGCATTATTCTGGATGATGTCATCATTCCGGATGATGTGATGATTGGTGCAGGTACACTAGTTCCACCGGGCAAAGTTTTGGAAAGTGGTTGGCTCTATGTGGGCAGCCCTGCCAAAAAAGCACGTCCGCTCACTGAAAAAGAAATGGCATTCTTGTCTTATTCTGCGCAGAATTATGTGAAGGTGTCAGGGAATTACAAATAAACTTGATGTTTTTTTCCTTTTTAACTCATAGTTTGCCAGCCTAATAAAAAACCCAGACATACCGATCTAGGTTTTTTATGATTTATCACGTTTCACGCTTATTACTCAATCAATGTTCCACAAGATTTCTGAGTCAAACTCAATAACCAACTTCCCCAAAGAAATCCCCTCCCATCATAGCCACCGCCAGCAAAATTTTATACAATAGTGCATCCTTTTCCATGGTGCTGCTTTATGACCGCTTGGACTGCTCATGTCACTGTCGCAACTGTTGTTGAAAAAGACGGAAAATTCCTGTTTGTCGAAGAACAAACCGAAGGTGTGACACACACGGTATTTAATCAGCCAGCAGGTCATGTGGAATGCGGTGAAACCCTTATCGAAGCCGCAATTCGTGAAACCATGGAAGAAACAGGTCATAGGGTGGAAGTAAAACACTTATTAGGTATATATACCTATACTCCACCGATGTTCCCGGATCGTACCTATTACCGTTTCTGTTTCTTGGCCAATTCCATCGACTATGATCCAAATGCCACTTTAGATACAGATATTGTCGGCGCAGTCTGGATGACGCTCGATGAACTGATTGAATCTGCTCGTGCGCGTAGTCCATTGGTGATTAAAGCCGTGCAAGATGCACTTTCAGGTCAAAAATACCCTTTATCGCTCATTTACGAGCACCAGAATTCTCCCTTAATTTCAAATTTGGATGCCTAATCCTATGCAACAACGTGTCATCGTCGGTATGTCAGGTGGTGTAGATTCATCTGTTTCTGCTGCCCTTTTACTTCAACAAGGTTATCAGGTTGAAGGTCTTTTCATGAAAAACTGGGAAGAAGATGACGGCACAGAATATTGCACGGCGATGGATGACCTTGCCGATGCTCAGGCCGTTTGCGACAAAATCGGCATTAAACTGCATACCGCAAACTTTGCCATGGAATATTGGGATCGTGTCTTTGAACATTTTCTGGCGGAATATGCGGCTGGCCGTACCCCAAACCCAGACATTTTATGTAATAAAGAAATTAAATTCCGTGCCTTCTTAGATCACGCGATTAACTTGGGTGCAGACTTTATTGCAACAGGTCACTACTGCCGTCGCGGTGAAACCACAACCAATTCACGTGGTGAAGAATATGCACCGCTGCTTCGTGGCGTAGACAATAACAAAGACCAGACTTACTTCCTGCATGCTGTCCATGGTCGTGAAATTAATAAGACCCTGTTCCCTGTTGGTGAAATTGAAAAGCCACAAGTCCGTAAAATTGCAGAAGAATTAGATCTGGTCACGGCCAAGAAAAAAGACTCGACTGGCATCTGTTTTATTGGTGAACGCCGATTTAATGACTTTTTAAAGCAATATTTACCTGCTCAACCCGGAAAAATCGTACTGGAAGACGGTAAAGAGGTTGGTGATCATCACGGCTTAATGTACTATACGCTCGGTCAACGCGGTGGCATTGGTATTGGCGGTATGAAAGGGGCTGCTGAAGGCGCCTGGTTCGTATTGCATAAAGATATCGAAGGCAATCGTCTGGTGGTCGGTCAAGGCCATGAACATCCTCTCATGCAAAGTACTACACTTTGGAGTGAGGCAATTGACTGGGTGGCAGGTGAGCAGGATATTCCTGAAACAGGTTTCCGCTGTACGGCCAAAACCCGTTACCGTCAGACTGATCAGGCATGTACTGTGTATCAAGATTCAGAAGCACCGAATGGTGTTCGTGTTGAGTTTGATGAACCTCAACGTGCAGTGACCCCAGGTCAAAGCGTGGTGTTCTATTCAGGTGAAGTTTGTTTAGGAGGTGGTGTGATTCATCATACCAATGCGCCTAAACCTGATTTTATAAAAGGATGAATTCGGCATGACGGAGTTACCATTTCAACCAGCCACAACGTTGAATACTCGTCAAAATCGTGCTTTGGCATTAGCGGGTGTGTTTCAGGCCACCCAGCTGACCCATATGACCGCATTGACGGGACAGCAAAGTATTGGTGAAAGTGGTAACTTTTATTTTGAACAGTTGATTAAAGCCAGTCTCAATATTCGTCCCGGCAGCAATCAGAATGCCCAGACACTCGACTTTTTTAATCAACTGGCCGATATTTCCTTAGGTTTAAAAACATTAGAAAGCAGTATTATCCAACCTTTCAATACTTCACCAAAATCCAGAATTCCAAAACTTTCCAGCGCCAAACTTCCAATGTCCTATGCGATGGCACTTCTTCAATTAGAAAAGAAGGTTTATAGCAATCCCAAATTTGTTGAGATTATTGAACAGTCCCAACAGAAAATTCTCAGACAGCTCTCCTTTTTCGACAATAATTACCTGCACCCCAGCATCCTTGCCAATCTCGCTCAAACCTATGTCGATACTGCCGGACAGATTAATCCGCGCATTATGGTGCGTGGTAATGCCGAAGCCTTTAAAGATGCCGGACACACCAACCGCATTCGTGCGTCCTTATTTACCGGTTTGCAAATGGCACATCTGTGGCGCCAGCTCGGTGGCAGCTCTTGGGGCATGGTATTTGGCAAACGCAAGTTGCTACAAGATATTCAGAATCTAGCGCGTTTACAGTTTCAGGTGGTTTAACTGATGCTGCACGTGTTTCGTTTTACGTTTAATTCCAAAATCTAAGGAATCGATATGAACGCTTTAACTGCACTTTCTCCATTAGATGGACGTTACGCGAGCAAATGTGATGCTCTACGTCCTTTTCTTTCTGAGTTTGGTTTAATCCATGCTCGTGTGACTGTTGAAGTGCGTTGGTTACAAGCGCTTGCAAACCACCCGGAAATTACTGAAGTTCCGGCATTTTCAAGCGAAACTAATGCAGCGCTTGATGCGATTGTGAGCGATTTTTCTGAAGATGATGCTAATCGCATCAAAGAGATCGAACGCACCACCAACCACGACGTTAAAGCGGTTGAATATTTCCTGAAAGAAAAAATCGCTAATATCGATGAACTTAAAAATGCCAGTGAATTTATTCACTTTGCATGTACGTCTGAAGATATCAACAACCTGTCACATGCCTTGATGCTGAAAAGCGGTCGTGATGTACTGGTTGCATCTATGCAGCAAATCATTGATTCAATCGTTGCGCTTTCTGAAAAGCATGCAGACCAGCCAATGTTGTCTCGTACTCATGGTCAAACTGCAAGCCCGACGACTTTGGGTAAAGAAATGGCGAACGTGGCTTACCGTCTTGCACGCCAAATCAAACAGTTCAAAAATGTTGAGCTACTGGGCAAAATCAATGGTGCAGTCGGTAACTACAATGCGCACTACTCTGCTTACCCAGACATCAACTGGCCTGCGCATTCACAAGCATTTGTAGAGTCTTTGGGTCTAGACTTCAACCCGTATACCACTCAAATCGAGCCACATGACTATATGGCTGAACTGTTTGATGCGCTACGTCGTTTCAACACTATTCTGATCGATTTTAACCGTGACATTTGGGGCTATATCTCTCTTGGTTTCTTCAAGCAAAAACTAAAAGAAGGCGAAGTTGGTTCTTCAACCATGCCACACAAAGTTAACCCAATTGACTTTGAAAACTCTGAAGGTAACTTGGGTATTGCCAATGCTGTACTTGCACACCTTGGCGAAAAACTGCCTATTTCTCGCTGGCAGCGTGACCTGACTGACTCTACGGTGCTTCGTAACATGGGTGTTGGTTTTGCACAAAGCTTAATTGCTTTCGAAGCATGTGCTAAAGGTATTGGTAAACTTGAACTCAATGCTGCACGTATTAATGAAGACTTAGACAATGCTCAAGAAGTATTGGCTGAACCAATTCAAACTGTAATGCGTCGCTACAATGTAGAAAAGCCATACGAAAAATTAAAAGCCCTTACTCGTGGTCAAGCCATGACTCGCGACATGATGGTTGATTTCGTAAACGGTAACGAGTTAGAAGCTGTTCCTGCTGCTGACCGTGCGCGTTTAGCAGAAATGACCCCTGCATCTTATACAGGTAATGCAGCTGAACAGGCCAAACAGGTGGCTGAGCTGATTGCTAAAATCTAATTTGCAATAAGACGAAAAAGCGAAGCTCAGGCTTCGCTTTTTTATTTATAATGCATTTTATTCTAAAAAGATTATTTCACAATAATGACATGATTGATTATCAACTTTCTGCCAAACACTATGTGAGCCTGGGCATCTTAATTCTTGCGATTATGATTGCCAGTATCCATCCTTTAGAGCTGGAAGCTTATGTATTGCATCAGGCTGGCACCGTGTTTATGATCATCATGCTCCTTATCTGCCTGTATAAAATCGGCCTGAACTTTTTAAGTTTTAATTTATGTATTGTTTTTCTGATTGTTCATGTGATTGCAGCGCACTATCTGTATTCTTATGTGCCCTATAACCAGTGGATCGAGCAATTTTTTGGCTTTAACCTGAATGAAACGATGCACTGGTCACGCAATATGTTCGACCGTTTTGTTCATCTGACCTATGGATTATTACTTTATCCAATTTTCTACCGCCTGTTTCAGGTCTTTCTGCCCCAGCAAAAGCCTGTGGTTATTTTTCTGCTGGTGATTCAGTTTGTGGTGGCCAGTAGCATGCTCTATGAATGGCTGGAATGGCTGATTGCCATTGGTTTATCTCCTGAGGAAGCTGAAAACTATAATGGACAACAAGGGGATATGTGGGATGCGCACAAAGACATCTTACTTGCTACGATTGGTGCGGCGATAACAGGCGGTCTGCAGTTGATACCGTCCAATAGAAAAGCTCACCGAAGTGAGCTTTGAAATTCATTCAAGATCAATTGAATTAAAGTTTTGGATCACGGATTTAATTACATTCATATCTTCAATTATGAATGTGGGCAATATCGCATCCAATCATCTTTCATTTTTTGCAGTTCATTCCCCGTCAACATCTCACTGTAATAAATGAAATAGGTTGCATCAGGATATTGAATCTCATGACGGAACATCATGCCACGCAGTGACACAAATAACTCCTCAGGAAAATCATCCTCTAAATAAAGTTCTTCAAATTCATAATTAAAATAACAATTTTGCGTCGCAAGAAATGCTTCAGCTATAGCCATGTTTCTGCTCTAACAATAAAATATGCTTTATTTTATCTGATTAGTTTCAGTGCTGGTTTACATTTCATTCGGTTCAATCCATTGAACAAACTTAGATTCTGACAAATGTGGATATTTGAACTTATCTAGATATTCAAAACAGGCCTTTTGGCCTTGAGGAATTTTATCCAGATGCTTATCGAAAAATAAATGCCGACTATATTGAGCGCCATCAAAGCGAATACTCACACGTTCAAATTCATTACCACCTCGAACTTTATGCATCTGATAAAACTGCACAACACCACATTCCTTCGATGGAATAACAGGTGGATCATTGGGCTTTAGAAAGCTATACAGCAGAAAGATACAAACGCCGGGTAGAAAACTCAGCCAAAACAAAACCTTCTTAGAATTATCCTGAGTTAATTTTGCTTCAGAATAAAGCATACATAACATCGGAATAAATACGATACTAAAAAAACCAAGCAACAAAATAAACGTGAGCATATGAGCCTAGACTCAATCAGAGTACTCCACTTATATCATAACAATATGATTTCAAAAAATAAAAAAGCTCACCGAAGTGAGCTTTAAAATTCATTCAAGATCAACTGAATTAAAGTTTTGGATCACGCATTTGTACCAAGTTTGCATTGGCTTTACTTAAGCTTTCCATGACTTTATTCATGACAGTGGGTACCAGTGAATCAGCAATTTGCGCTGCTTGCAGGCCCAGCTTTTCACCCAAAGTTGGTTTTTTTCGGGTCTGGATGGAATAGATATCATGTTGGGTTAACAAGTTGAGCAGATATTCATCTGAGGTTTGCAGTTTATCCACCAGATTTAGATCTAGCGCATCCCGACCATACCAATGCTCACCAGTGGCCACTTTTTCAATATTCAGCTGTGGGCGATACTTTTCAACGAAATGTTTGAATAAAGCATGGGTTTGCTGTAGTTCTTCTTCAAACTTGGCCTTGCCCTCTTCGGTATTTTCACCAAACATAGTCACGGTACGTTTGTACTGTCCAGCGGTATAGAGTTCAAAGTCGATTTTATTGTCTTTCAGCAGACGGTTAAAATTGGGTACTTGAGCAACTACACCAATTGAACCAACAATCGCGAATGGTGCAGAAATAATTTCATTGGCGATACACGCCATCATATAACCGCCACTGGCCGCCACTTTATCGACACAGATGGTCAAATGAAAACCTGCCTCACGTAAACGTACCAGTTGAGCTGCTGCAAGTCCATAACCATGAACCATGCCGCCCGGACTTTCCAGACGCACTACAACACGGTCACGGCCAGCTTTAGCTGTAGCCAGAATCAAAGTGATTTCTTCACGCAAACCTTCTACCGCAGAAGCCGCCATATCACCTTTAAAATCGAGTACATAGATTTTTTGATTGGTTTTCTTACGCGCACGCGCTTCTTTTGACAGTTGTTGCGACAACTGTAAAAGTTCCAGTTTAGAGCCAGTAGTTTGCGCTATTTTTTTTCGTTGTTCATTGATACGCGCATTGAGATGACTAATACGGATTTCAGCGGACAGTTTCGGAGTATGAAATAACATAAAAAATCTATTCTCTATTTAATTCGGATTTATTCCTTTAGATTAGGTCAATTTCGGTTTTTTTCAACTTTATTTCGAGAATTATTACGATTATCACCATCTATTTCACCTATAAAAAAAAGAGCCTTGCGGCTCTTATTCTAGATATCGGATTAACCGAAACGCCCGGTAATATAGGCTTCAGTCAACTGATGATCTGGCTGGGTAAAGACTTTCTCGGTCGAGTTGACTTCAATCAGATCCCCCAAATGGAAGTATGCAGTACGATCCGATACACGTGCTGCCTGTTGCATGGAGTGAGTTACAATCGCGATGGTATATTGCGTAGATAGCTCAGAAATCAGCTCTTCCACTTTGGCTGTTGCAATGGGATCGAGTGCCGAACACGGTTCATCCATCAAAATTACTTCCGGACTGACTGCAATTGTACGCGCGATACACAGACGTTGCTGCTGACCACCTGACAAACCTGTTCCTGGTTGATTCAAACGATCTTTCACTTCTTCCCATAAACCGGCTTTACGCAAGCTGCCTTCTACAATTTCTTCAAGATCGTACTTGTCACGCGCCAAACCATGCAGCTTCGGACCATAGGAGACATTATCGAAGATTGATTTTGGAAATGGGTTCGGCTTCTGGAACACCATCCCAACTTGAGCACGTAGCAATACCACATCCAGGTTTGGATCGTAAATATCCTGATTGTCCAGCATGACTTTACCGGTCACACGGCAGCTATCAATGGTATCGTTCATGCGGTTTAAGGTACGCAAAAAGGTCGATTTACCACAGCCTGATGGCCCAATAAAAGCAATCACTTCATTTTCATAAATGTTCAGGTCAATGCCTTTAATCGCTTCCGCTTCACCATAGTACACATGCACATCAGAAGTACTCAGTTTCACATTCGTCGACTTCGCATCTTTTTTGCTGCTGGTTTGTGTATCGAACTGGGAAACAAACGGAGTTGCCGGCTTTTGAGTCGCCTCATCCGAGGTAAATTGTGTCTGTTGTGGATTCACGATTTGATCCTTTTTTAAGGAATTTTGAATAACAGTTGTGTTCATGATTCTGCCCCTATTACCAACGGACTTCAAATTTCTTACGTAACCAGATGGCCAAGCTGTTCAAGCTGATCATCATGGCCAGAAGTACAATAATTGCTGCTGCGGTACGCCCTTCAAAGAAGTTACGCAATTCATTGCCTTGCCATAAGAAAATCTGTACAGGTAAAGCCGTTGATTGGTCAAATGGTGTGGCTGGAACGCTGGCAACAAAAGCACTCATCCCGATTAATAACAATGGTGCAGTTTCACCCAAAGCTTGTGCAACTCCAATGATTGCGCCCGTCAAAATACCCGGTAAAGCCAAAGGCAAGACGTGATGGAATACCGTCTGGATGCGGGAAGCACCGAGGCCCAAAGCTGCCTGACGAATCGAAGGTGGAACCGCTTTAAGTGAGGCGCGTGTGGTGATGATCACAGTCGGTAAGGTCATCAGACTCAGTACCAGACCACCCACCAATGGTGCTGACAGTGGCAAATGCATCCAGCCAATGAAGATCGCTGCACCCAATAGACCGAAGACAATTGAGGGAACGGCTGCCAGGTTGTTGATATTGACTTCGACCACATCGGTAATCCAGTTTTTCGGTGCAAATTCTTCCAGATAGATCGCTGAGGCGACCCCGATTGGAATCGAGATAAAGATCACGATCATCATCATAAACAGCGAGCCCATGAAGGCACCTGCCAATCCAGAAGTTGCCGGTGAGCTGCGCGAATCAGGACTGGTGAAAATATTGGTATTGAAACTGTTTTCAATCACACCTGAGGCTTTCATGTCATCCGCCACCTGACGAATTTCTGGACTGAGCTGCTGCTGTTCATCAGGGAGATCACGGTCAATATTTCCCGCCAACCAGACATCGACATTGGCATCCGCCAGAATTTTCACTTCCTTGCTTTGACCGACCAGACTCGGATCATTCATGACCATGTCACGCAAACGGTAAGCTTCTGAACTGGTATATAAAGAACCCAGTTCATCACGCTGGCTTTCCAGCTTGCTGTCTTTGGCGATCATACCGTTGATAATCAACGCATCCCAATCCACCATTCCGACTTCGGTTTGCCATGCGATAAAGCGATCTTCAAACTGTGCTGGAGATTCTCCTGCAGCTGGCTTTGGTTTTGGACCAATATCCACAATGGCTGGATCGAAATGAATCGGCAAACTCATGCTGCTTTGCCAGAATGCAGGTAAACCTTTGGACAAAATACTACCGAAGAGCAATACCACAAAAAATAAACCGGCCAATACCGCAGAAAAACCAAACAAACGGAACGCTTTTTCTTTACGGTGGCGTCCTGCTAAAGAGCTTTGAATGGTCTTCTTACGCTTTTCACGCAGCTCGGCAGCGATGGATGGATCAATACGCTGATCCACAGGCGTTGTATTTGAAGTACTCATTAGTCGTATTGCTCACGATATTTACGCACGATGATCAGTGCAACAATGTTCAAACCTAAGGTAATGACGAATAGCGTCAATCCTAGTGCAAAGGCCACCAGTGCTTGTGGACTAGCAAAATCAGTATCGCCAGTTAACTGATTCACGATGGTAATCGTGACCGTAGATACGGCTTCAAGCGGATTGGCATGCAACTGCGGGCTGTTCCCGGCTGCAAGAACCACGATCATGGTTTCACCAATTGCACGCGACGCAGCCAAGAGGAATGCACCGATAATACCCGGCAAGGCTGCCGGTAAAACCACCTGACGGATCGTTTCAGATTTAGTCGCACCCAATCCCAAAGAACCATCACGTAAGGCACGCGGCACCTGAGTGATGATGTCGTCTGACAAAGAAGACACGAACGGGATAATCATGATGCCCATCACCAGACCGGCAGTCAGCGCACTGGTCGCATTAATTTCGAGTCCGACCAGGGCACCCATGCTTTTAAGGAATGGACCGATGATCATCAAGGCAAAGACACCATAGACAATCGTAGGAATACCCGCCAGCACTTCAATCGTAGGTTTTGCCCAAGAGCGGAATCGCGGGGAGGCGTATTCCGCCAGATAGATCGCAATCATCAGGCCAACTGGAACCGCAACCAAAAGTGCGATCCCGCTGACCATGAGCGTACCCCATAGCAGAGGCAATAAACCATAACTGCCTTCGGCACTACCCGAGGTACTAAAACCGGGGTTCCATTCAGTACCAAAAAAGAAATCCAGTGGGCTGACGAAGCTGAAGAAGCGCATCGCCTCGCCAAACATCGACATCACAATCCCGAGAGTGGTCAGAATCGCCACACCTGAACACAATGCCAGGCCGATATTAATCATTTTCTCGACTTGGTTACGCGCACGGAATTCCTGGCTAATATGTTTCTTGGCCCAGACCAGACCGGCCAGTGCAGCCGAAATCACTACTGCCAATTTGGCAAAGGTACCAATGGTCGAGAATTTCGCCAGCTGTTCTGCCGCTGCAACTTCATAGGCTGCAGGTGTATCACTCACCCCGAAACCTGAGGCAAGTGCCTGAACGCGATCAATCACAACGCTCAAACTTGCCGGATCCAGACTAGCAGAAACATTTTCTGGCAAATGGTTGAGTACCACCTGCTCCAGAAAAGTGGGTTCCACCATGTTCCAAACAATCAAAATTAAAAACGCAGGGATACCACACCATAGTGCAACCAGGGCACCATAATATCCGGGACGCGAGTGTAAGTTTGCAGAATTGCTTCCCTTACCTGCTAAGCTACGGCTTTTACTTAATCCGATTTGATAGGCTATGGCCATGATGGCCAATAACACACCTATAAGTAGCAGATTCATGTATTCTCCACTGTTTTTTCAATTTTCATGGTTTGAAAAAACTTGTTTATCGCAAAAAGCCGATGGTAGGTTGACCCTACCACCAGCGTTTTCAAAATCATTTATTACTTCACAACCACCGCTTTACCAGCCTTGAAATTTGCCAGGACTGCTGCACGTTCTTTATCAGACATTGAAATCAGACCTGCTTTTTCCAGCTTAGAGCCTTTGCCAGATACTTTCTTGTTCAGGAAGTATTCTGTGAACTGCGGTAAGCCTTTGATTGATTTCAAGTGCTCGCCTTTTACGTAGAAGAACAATGGACGTGATACCGGATAAGCACCATTCAAGATGGTCTTTTCAGAAGGCGCTACATTGTTCACCGTAGCAACACGTAGACGGTCACGGTTCTGGTCATAGAAACCTAGGCCAAACACACCTACCGCACTTGGAGAAGTTTTTAAACGTGCCAATGTTTCGGTATAGTCACCGGCAATCTCAACCACACGGCCATCTTTACGGAATGTTGTACAAGCTTTTTTCTTAGCATCTTTGTCTAGAGACTTAATTGCAGCATACGTTTCACAACCTGCATCCACCATTTTCTCCTGGAAGACTTCGCGCGTACCATGATTCGACGCAGGAATTACCAGGGTGATAGGTTCATTCGGAAGTGCTTTGTCAATTTGGTTCCAACGCGTGTACGGGTTAGCGACCATTTTTCCATTTGATGGAAGTTGTGCAGCAAGTGCAGCGAAGACATGTTGTGGACGCAGTTTATAAGCCGCTTTGTTTGCATTCGATGCAAACACAATACCGTCATAACCAATTTTGATTTCTAGGACTTGGTTAACGCCATTCTTTTTACATTCTGCCAGCTCTGTACTCTTGATTTGACGAGAAGAGTTTGCGATATCAATCGTGTTATCACCCACGCCATTACAGAACTGCTTTAAACCACCTGAAGAACCGCCAGAACCGACAACTGGTGTTTTAAACTGTGGAAAAGTATTACCGAATTCTTCTGCCACGATACTGGCATATGGAAGTACAGTTGAAGAACCTGCAATTTGAATGGTGTCACGTGCTGCGTGTGCAGTCGTTACAGCAGTTGCCCCGGTTACTGCTAATGCTAAAGCTATATTTGTAAAGCGCATTCTAGTATCTCTCTCATTTATGCAAATTTGGAGTACACCACTTTTTATTCAGTTTTGTACTTCTTTCGATACCTGCATTTTGATTTTAGAATATGACAGATAAGTTACAGCTTTATTACGATTTAGTGATTTTTAATCTAGCGGTTTTTTCTTGATTAAATTTTTATGGATTTCAATGATTAAGTTCTTTTTGTCATTCACTTCAATAAAAATTTTAGACCAATGACATGTAACAATTTTTATAAACCTGAACTCAGGATAAATCCTACTCCCCAGCTTTACATAAGCCTATGACAAATAAATAACAAGCTAAACGGGATTCAAACCTTCCATGTTTTTGTGGTGAATTTCGATCTGGGAAATGACCATTTTGTTTTTTAAGCCCACAAAAAAAAGGAGATCTTTCGATCTCCTTTTTATTTAAATACAGAATTTCAATCTAACTACATACAAAAATATTATGCATCTACCTGAACCTGTGGAATACGATATTTAATCAGGAATACGCAGCAAAGAGCAAATACTAAAGGTACGCCAAGCGCATAAAAATAACCTGAAACACCATATTGCGTGAGTACAATTCCGCCAATTCCAAATCCTGCCAATGCAATCAAAGCGAAGATATAGCCCCACTGATTACTTTCAATAAATAAACCTAAACCAGCGACGATCACTAATCCTGTAATTAGCATAAAAGTGAGAATTTTAGCTGTATTTAATTTAGGTAGCCAATAAGCTAATGGCAAGGCAAATAAGATAAAGGCAGCATTTACTGTAACGGATGCATAAGGCGCATTTTCCGGTGCCAATCCTGCCTGTTTCAATACAGTCGGCAACCACGATAACAACATGAACCACGCAATCCAGTTAAAGAAATAAGTACCCCATACGCCAATGGTAGTACGAGCTAAATTATTTTGAAACAAGATCGCCAACTTGGCTTTTTGTTGTTGTGTCTTATTTGGCTGAAGTAGGTCTTTGGCTTTAATCTCGCCAATCCCCGGAGAAATTTTATTGAGAATTTTTTGAATTGATCTCAAAGAGGAACTTTTATTGTTTTGCGCTAAATATTCCAAAGATTCAGGCAACAAGAAATACATGACAAACAGCAATAGCAACGGGAATCCACCGCCAATCAAATAAATCCCTTGCCAACCTAGCACTGGCAAAATCTTGGCAGCCAGTAAACCACCTAACATCGCCCCTGCTGGCAAGGCTAACAAAACGCCTGTGGTAACTGTGCCTTTGAAACGTTGCGGAGAATATTCAGCAGCCAATGCAAGCAACACAGGTGTCGCTCCGCCCATCCCCAATCCAGCAATAAATCTCAATACCAATATTTGATCAACACTCGTCGCATACGCAATAAATATAGTTGCTAAAGAAAAAATGACCGTACATATGATTAATGTTTTTCGACGTCCTAATTTATCCCCTACTAGTCCTAAGAGCATTGCACCTATCGTCATTCCTACGATACCTGCAGTTAAAATCGGTGCTAATGCGCCTGTTTCTAAATCAAAGTGTACTAGCAAGGCTGGTGCGGTAAATGCAACAGCTTGGGTATCAAAACCATCAAATAATGCGATCAGAAAACAAAGTGCAATGACCATCCACTGATATTTAGAAATTCCTTGATCAATCACTGTTTTGATGAGTGATTTTTATTGTATATTTTGCTCCATATTTCCAAGTTTTCCATTTTATTTTGAATAGCTTATAATTTTGAAAAACATGCAGCAAAGACTTAAAAGGTATATTTATATATTGAGGCTAGTTTGATCCTGGCATCTAAAACTAAAATTTGATTATAAAAAAAAAAGAGATCTTTCGATCTCCTTTTTTTCACACTTAACCGCTTATGCGATTGGCGGTGTATAAGTCCCATCAGCGATTGAATCTTTGATACGATCCGCTTCTGCAAGCACTAGCGCCAGCAAGTTCTTCACGTTATCAAGCGTTGCCACCGGGCTTAAAGTGGTCATTTTCAGAGACTGAACCTGACCCACTTTCGTCACACCAATGTTCGCTTCACCACGTGCAAACAGTTCGTCTGCTACGTTTTGGTTGAGCGTATCCAGCAATTCAACCGGATAGCCCGCTGGAACCACACGGAACAAGACAGACGCGAATTGAGGCTCAAGCAGAAGCTCGAGACCGTCAGTCGCTTTAATGTAGTCTGCCACATCACGCGTTAAGCCAACCCCATAATCGATCATTGAACCATAAAGCTCTTCGCCCAATGCTTCTACCGTCATCCACAATTTCAATGCATCAAAACGACGCGTGGTTTGTAGCGACTTCGACACCAGGTTAGGAACACCATGCTCTTCATCATAAGCAGAGTTTAGGTACTCAGCTTCATAATGCATGAAACGGTAGTTCGCTTCATCTTTGAGCAGGAACGCACCACAAGAAATGGTCTGGAAATAATGCTTATGGAAATCAAGCGTGATTGAATCAGATAGCTCAATCCCGTCCAGCATAGAACGATAGTCATTCGAAAGAATCAGTGCACCACCCCATGCCGCATCGATATGCATCCACGCGCCATATTTATTGGTGATTTCACGAATGGCTTTCAATGGATCAATCGCGCCAGCATCAGTTGTACCCGCAGTCGCTACCACACATGCCACGATCTTGCCTTCAGACTGAAGATGCGCCATGGTTTTTTCCAGCGCGTCTAGGTCCATCTGTGCATTTTCATTCACAGGTACAGTCACGACAGACTGGAAGCCCATGCCCATCATCGCCATGTTCTTTTGCACAGAGAAATGTGCATTTTCAGAACAGATGACTTTGACATTACGCATCGCATCCGCAGGAATACCATCGCGCTGAACCGACCACGGATTACCGTTTTCGTCTTTCCAGTTTTTCGCGATGCAAGCATCACGCGCCAGCAATACGCCCATCAAGTTAGACTGTGTACCACCAGAAGTGAATACACCGGCCTGACCTGCACCATAGCCCACTTTTTGACGTAACCAGTCGATTAACTGAACTTCCATCAATGAACCTGCCGGGCTTTGATCCCATGAGTCCATTGACTGGTTGGTTGCGTTAATCAGCACTTCCGCGATCTGGCTAGTCACCATCGTTGGACAGTGAAGATGCGCAAGTGAATGCGGATGATGCACTTTTAAGCTCTTGTTAAGGAATAGCTCAACCATACGCTCAAGAGATTTTTCTACACCCAAACCTTCTTTTGAAGGATGAAATGCAATTGCACTGCGCAGCTCTTTAATACTGCCGCCCGTGTACATTTTGTCGTTTTGCAACCATGCCGCAACCGCTTTGGTCGCTTGGTCCATGCCAGCCTGATAGTCAGCAATGGATGCAGCATCATTGCAGAGTAACGCTTTACGATGTTCTGCGAAATCTACCATGAATTATGCGCCTCGAACTGCAACTAGTGCTTCAGCAACCGATTTTTTGAAACGAGCAATCACTTCAACACATTCGTCTTGAGTAATGATCAACGGGCAAAGTAAACGAATCACTGTACCGTTACGACCACCTTTCTCAAGCAATAATTTATTGTTGAAACAAGCGGTTTGGATCGCTGCAGCCAACTGACCATCAGCAGGCAAAGAACCCATATGATCCGCATCTTTGCGCTCATCTACGATTTCAACACCGATCATCAGACCACGGCCACGCACGTTACCGATACATGGGAATTCAGCAGCCAGTTTTTTCAGTTCAGCTTGCAGGAAATCACCACGCTCTTGTGCATTTTGCGCCAGGTTCTGTTCTTTAATGGTATTGATCGTTGCAAGGCCTGTACCCATCGCCAATTGGTTACCACGGAAAGTACCGGTATGACCTGCTGGCTGCCAAGCATCAAACTTACGTTTAATACCAAGTACGGCAAGCGGTAAGCTACCACCTACAGCTTTAGACATCACTACGACATCAGGTTCAATCCCTGCATGTTCGAATGCAAACATTTTGCCTGAACGCGCAAAGCCTGCCTGAACTTCATCAAGAATCAACACGATGTTGTGTTTTTCAGTCACTTCACGGATTTTTTGCAACCATTTTACTGGCGCAGTTACCACACCGCCTTCACCTTGAATTGCTTCAAGAATTACAGCTGCAGGTTTGGTCACACCGCTTTCTACATCTTCAATGAAGTTTTCAAAGTAGTAAGTCAGGGCATCAACACCGGCTTCACCACCAAGCCCCAATGGGCAACGATATTCATGCGGGTATGGCATGAACTGTACACCCGGCATCAAGCCGTTCACTGCATTTTTCGCAGACAGGTTACCTGTCATTGCCAATGCACCGTGAGTCATACCGTGATAACCGCCAGAGAAGCTAATCACTGAGCTACGACCAGTAAAGGTTTTTGCTAGTTTAATCGCGGCTTCAGTTGCATCTGCACCAGATGGACCACAGAACTGCAAGCAGTATTCTTCCTGGCCACCTGGAAGATAAGAAAGAAGTGCTTCAGTAAAAGCATCTTTTAAAGGAGTAGTAAGATCCAGGGTATGCAATGGTAAACCACTTGCAATCGTATCCTGGATACTTTGAATGACTGCAGGATGATTATGGCCTAAAGCCAACGTCCCTGCCCCAGCTAAACAATCAAGGTACTCAGTACCTTCAACATCGGTAACCCAGCAACCTTGTGCTTTCGCTATCGCTAACGGTAATTTACGTGGATAACTACGCACATTCGATTCCATCTGACTTTGGCGAGTCAAGTAGTATTCGTTTGTGGAATTGGTGGCAGGGTTTACAGAAGTAACGCTCATATCGAATTACCATCTCTGATATGGGTGAAAGAAATAAGTCTGGTGACGTTTGGTCCTTTGACTCGGCGCTTTATAAGGTTCTAGCTAGCAGTTTTGTATTCGAATAACTAGGAGGCGGATGATACCGAATTTTTCAGGAAAATAAACAACTTTCAGTCACATTTTGTCCTAATCTTTATCGAAAAAAAACATCATGCTAATCCATCCCCTAAATCATCATCTTACAGTGTGACAGCAGAAAGAAAAGCGTGTTCTTTTATGCTTTTTTGTAGCGCAGGCGACATTCCGGTAATCAATCTTAAAATTATCTACTAAGTGTTTAATTATTAATAATAAATATAAATCAAATAATGAGATAAAATTAAAGAAAATTTAACACTCTTACGACAAATATTTCGTAAAAAGATCACAATTGAGATTTAATATTTTAACAACGGCTTAGATGGCCAATTTTAAGAAAAACAGGACAATTTCATGCGTCTCTTAGCACTTACCAGTTTGATCCTTGCCAGCACCCTCGCCACAGGCGCATTTGCAGCTCCTGCTGAATCTCTGAATTATAATGTTGTTAATCTTTCAGCAGAGGCCAGCCGTGAAATCTCAAATGATGAAATGCATGCTGTGCTTTATATTGAAAAATCCAACAAACAGCCGGCTGAACTGGCCACTCAAATTAACCAGCTGATGAATCAGGCGATCGCTACAGCACGCAAATATCCCACTGTGGAAATCGAGACAGGTGCACAAAGCACTTACCCTATTTATGACAATGACAACCGCAAATTGAAAGAATGGCGTGGTCGTGCCCAGATTCGTCTGGAATCAAAAGATTTTAAAGCGACATCTCAATTGATTGCTGAATTACAACAGCACTTCCAGACCCAGTCAATTAATTTCAAGGTATCTGACGAAAAGCGTAAAAAAGTTGAAAGCGAGCTGATGATTGAAGCCACCAAAAACTTCCAGCAACGCGCACAGGCACTCACCCAGACCTGGAACAAACCGAGTTATCAACTGGTGAACTTAAACCTGAATACTAACAATTATTCACCACAGCCAGTACCGCGTATGGCCATGATGAAATCTGCATCGGCTGATATGGCGGTTCCTGAGCAGGAAGTTGCGGCGGGTGAATCGCAAATGACGGTCAGCGCGAATGGGGCGATTCAGTTTAAATAAGACTTCATTATATTATTCGCACTTTTAAGAACCACCCTTTTGGGTGGTTCTTTATCATGTGGATATTCTTTAAAAAGCGAGGCTACAAATTCATACAAACTCAGGTAGGAATTGAGGTTTGACCGGTTTAGATTAACGGACATTTATTCCAGTCTTCTCTGCTCATGTCCCTTGACCAATTGAATCTTTACCTGTTTCATATCTTAAATGTACCCGACCAAGCCTCGATCTGGATAATCAACTATGCCTCCCTGATTGCGCATGACCTGGTTTATCTCTTTTTGCTGATTTTTTTTCTATTGCCTGGTTCCGTGGTAGTTACCAAGTAAAAATGGGGATTATTAAAGCCTTCATCTTTACAGCTATTACATTATTGATGAGTGAAGTATTGTCTGCGGTACTCAATACCCCACGCCCGTTTGTGATGGATGTTGGTCGCACCCTGATTGAACATGCACCGACTGGTTCTTTTCCCAGCAACCATATGAGTATTTTTAGTGGGATTGCCTTCGCCTATTATTTTTCACCGCAGCGAGACTTGGGACGAATTCTAATCTGGACAGCTTGGCTGGTGGCATGGTCGCGTGTTTATGTCGGTGTGCATTTTCCAATTGATATGCTGGGTGCATTCCTGATGGCAATAATAGTAAATTTAGCTGGCTTGCCGCTGTGGTGGAAATATGAGAATCAAATCATAAACTTTATTTTGGGTATTCATTATTGGGTATTTTCGCCTTTAATTCGAATGGGCTGGATCAAATAAATCTAATTAAAATGTCATAAAAAACCCGCTCGAAAGCGGGATTTTTTGAATCTCTAAACTTGAATCTGAATAATTTAGTAAATCGCCATATGATTGCGATATATAAATATTGCAATTCATTGTTTTAATTAATTTATTTTAATATACATAAATACTTAACCTCCCATTTAACCTCCAATCATGTTTTGTACTCTCTCATATTGGTCAATAAATTATTTTTTATTAGCTGCTCCTCTATTTAGTGGATCAGGTTCTTAACGGATCGGATTATAAAGCTCCTCAATTTTATGGAGCTTATGCTGCACGTCACTTTTGATAGTCCTTTTTTTTGGCCTCCACTTTTTGGTGGAGCGCAAATCCGCACTAACCAACTTTGAGCTCATCAGTAGAATTTCAGATTTCAAATGCTAAATTAACTTGGCCGTCCAAGTGGCAGAGCTAGTCACTTGGGCACTTTTCAAATATGAGCAAGTTTGCTCATATCCGCCTGTGGGGGAAGTGCTCCCGATCCGAAAACTCTCGGAACGCTAACTACACTTTAAGTGTAGTGAAAAGGAATACCACCTGGCCAACACCAACCCAATAGCTGAATGGTCAAAATGACCATGCAGATTCAATCACTAGTTACGATATTTGCACTACGACTGAATAAATGCCCTTAGACAGCATTAGATCGATAAGGTCTAATTAGACAAAACGCAATTTTGCGCTTTGCTTTGAAAACAATTACCTGCATTAAGCCCTATCAGATTTGAAATCCGAAAGGGTAGCATTTGAAATGCTACCCTTTCTATTTGGCATATGAACTAATTAAATGGATCCACAACAATTTTCACACAGCGATAATGGAATCCTGCTTGTTCACCAGATCCACTATTTAATTCCATCTCATGCACCAGATCCACTACCCGGCCTTTGTGTAGTTCACCATCAATAATTAAAGATATCTTCTCACCTATACGCGGTATTGCTGGCAAATCCACTGATATAGAGTGATTAAGACTTTCTTTAAAAAAACCGTAATTACCAAATTTAATTTCAGCTTTTACCCTGTTCATACGACTTCACTTTAAAGTTATCTAAAATATATTAATAACACAGAATACTGCAGATACTGCTGGGGCCACCTGAAACCCAATCAAGCCGAATTAAAAGCGCCGTACTTTAGCGACACGGCATCCCTACACGTTACCTTGACAGCATTCATCTACAAAGTGCCCTAAAACTGTGTAAAAACCTTATCAGATAAGCATCACGGTCATTTTATTAAAACTTCGTTCCGTCTAAGTACGTCTAAGAAGAAAGCCTTGTTTCATCAAGAATCATCAAGAAAAAACTTGATCAGATTTAAAATCCATCCAAGTACATCTAAGTAATTTTTGTTTTACAGGGTAATTATCGAAAATGCTTCTATGCCAATCACAGCATGGCATACAGCGATTTAATAATTTTGATTCCGTAAAACAAAACAGTCTTAAATTGTTCTTTACAGCGTCTATTTGGTTTCCTTGATAGGCCACCAGTAGGAAGACCATCAAAACAGCTTGAAAGCTATATGCAGCAAGGTTTGCCGCTATTTTGAGGAAATCCCATTCCATCAAGGTACATCAAGGAAAAACAAATCTAGCACTACTGCTTCATGCAAAATATTTTAGATTTTGCTCAGTAACGCTTTTAGAAAAAGTATGAAACGCACAGTAAAAATGTCAGAAACGGACGGTTAAAAATCCCCAAAAATGTCAGAAACGGACGGTAAAAATGTCAGAAACGGACGGTAAAAATGTCAGAAACGCACAGTTTCCGGCTGTGTAACGGTAGACATGAGTAAAATTTAATCTATGTATTCAAGAATTATTAATCAGTCTGTTATTTAGCTACTATTCTCATAGGCTGAAAATCATCAATATGAACTTTCTTGGCCTTCAGTAGATCTTCTCTTTTACCATCTACGACCAAGACGGCGCGCTTAACCTGAACTGTCCAGGTACGATCTGCTCCACACATTGTTTCAGATTCAAGAAAAACATTTCCAAATGCTTTACCCTGAAGATTTTGTATATCGCCGTAGGTTATTACATTTTCCGAAGTCCCCTGCACTCTGCCGGATCTGTCCTTTGCTACCAGGTCTAAATACAGTTTGTCATAGGTTCCAAGAAAATCATGGATCTTCACATCCACCACGGCGGAACAGATCCCTGAGTTCACATAGCTGGTCTTAGAATGCTGAAGTGTAATTGGGGTGGCCAAAGAGACTGAGCTCATGAGAGCCATTAAAGAGAATGCTATTATATTCTTCATGATGCGAAATTCCTTTTTCTACTAAAATTATGAATGTGGTGTTATCAAAGGCTGTATTTCAAGTGATTCAAGCAATCCACTATTTCTTTCCCAGGTATCAACTGCTTTGATCCCGTAACGGCTGCTTGAGCGCCCATGCGCTTTAATCACTGGCTCAGGGAAGTTCTTTTTATTTCGCCAGCTGATCAAAGTGCCTTTAGTAATTCCATAGCGCTTCAATAGCTCAGGTGTTGAGATATATAAGGTCATCAATTATTCCTCAAAGTGTAGTCATACTAATCAAGCTATTCAGCAATAACTGCAAACTTTGAATTGTATTTCACATTCATTCTTCACATGTTCTTAGTGGGAATGTATAGCTGTAAAGTTCCATAAAATTACTATTAATCACTTTAAAAGAAAAATGAGTGCCATTGACCCTATAAACTTGAGAAGTGCCAATAGCTGAGGAACAAGCGTAATTTCTAATTAATTGACTAAACTTTTCCAAGTCTATTTTTTCCGATAAATCCTTTTTAGTTTCAATATCTCTTAGCGCATAAGTCTGAGAAATTAAGGGTCTGCTTAACACCATGGTTAATAGCTCTGTATCAGCATCAACCTTTCTAGGTAACGTCGAAACTACTTCATTGGTGATTTGACGAGTAAGATCGTTAAAGCTATCAATATCAATAATTTCATATTTCTCATTGATTATCTTGGCATTGATTAACGAGCGATCAAATCCATTTTCTGCTAAAGCTACTGTTGAATACCCTAAAAGTAATATGGGTAAAACTCTACCAATCATATTTCCCCCTTAATTGTCTCATCACATCATTTGATGTTGAATTTTGGCTATTTATAAATATCAATACAACATAGTAATCTAAAAATTAAAAAAGGAGCCGAAGCTCCTAATTTTATTCTTCTGATAAATCCCACCAGTAACTATTACCTAAGTTCTCCAGGCGCTGCTGTGTTCTCGGTAAATAATCAGGATCAATCATATTCTGCATTTTGGAATACAGCATGCGATCCACCACCAGCTTACTGTACCAAAGATTCTGCAATGGAATATTACTCTTCAGGGTATTGGCCACCTCCATCATCCGGGTAGATTCTTTCCCCTCGATGATGTTGTTACCCATACCAGTTAGCAGCATACCCAGCTTCATGCTTTGGCCTAATAATGGGCCACTGATAAAGTCTGATGCACTTCGACCGGTTGGATCTGAAAGTGCAGACATGATGTCACCCAGGAAGGAAAGCCCACCACCTTTAAGAAGTGACTTACCAAAGAAATCAATCGTAAATACAGGTTCTGGATTCTTACCATTGGCCAAGTTCTGAGTCTGGACAATCAATGCACCGGCTAAAGTTTGATAAGCCAATAGCGAAGCCAGGAACGTCACCCGGCTCTTAATATCTCCCTGAGCAAAGGCACGATGACCAATACGGAACATATAAGCCAATGGGAAGCCTTTGAACTGGAATAAGGTTCGGCCTAATTCCCCTTGGATGGTTCCAGCTTCGCCTAAGTTAATGATGCTACGTTCACGTACACCTGCTTCAATAATAGCGACTGACTCCTCGTTAAATAGATGAGTCTGGTATTTCATAGCAGCTTTATACCGGAAGTCAGCCAGTGCATTAGCATTGTCCTGCTTGTCCAGTGGCAAGAACTGCTTAATCACATCATCTGGTGCATTAAAGAAATCATTCTGAGTCAGTACCGCCGTCCCATCTTCACGTTTACTTGGCTCCAGCTGCTGCCATAACTGCCAGTCACGCTCGGTAATACCATTCCCCTGTAAGATCTTAAGATCATCTGCACCAAGATCCTTCCAATCCGTTTTACGGGTCATTTCAGCAAGCTTATTCATATGCACCAGATTAAGCGCTCGTTTTGCTCCTGCAGTGACGGCGTTCAAACCAGATAGTTTCATAGTCGTTGCAGCAAAAGCCTGCATACGTGCATTAAAGCGGCCTGACTTGGTAGCACTGCTGACAATATCAGCATCACCAAAACGAGTCATTGAACCGGCCATTTCGTTAATGCCAAGGCCAAACCGCAACGCTTCATCACGTGTGGCACCTTGTTTCAATTGTTTCATGTATTCAGGGAGAATCGATTTGGTATAGGACAGGCCCAGCATATTAGCGACCTTCTTCATACTGGCGTGGTCGCCAAAGGTCGTCAGCGTGGTACCACCTAATTTAGATGCAACCATTAAGGCACGTAGTCCACCCATAACGTTACCTAAGGTTGAATCAATCGCCCGGGTATTGGCATCCAATGTGTTATACATCGACATGGCCCGATGAGCCTGCTTATCAATCTCACCATGTTTCATGCCATTCTGTGGATCTGCTTTCAGTTTGATCTTGGCTTCATCCAATAGCGACTCAAAGGTATGACGAGGATTGGACCCAAGGTTCTGCATCATGGCCACTTCTGTACTCATGCGGTGAGTATGGTTTTTCAGAATCTCATGAAACCCTGCTTCATCATAAGTTCCATATTTCTTCTGATATGCCAGCCATGCGTCACCATCTTTGAAATGCAAAGCTCTGGATTCTTGGTGACGATTTGCCATCTTGGAGCGACCACCTACAGGTGATGCACCTGCTTTGGCCTGTTTATTCAGTATCAGTAAGTCTTTGTTGGCGCCGTTGGTTGAGATAGTTTTATAAATCTCCTCGAGCATGGATTTAAGCTCCAGCTCATCCATCAACTCACCAGTCTCTTTGACATACTGATTACGATCCACTCCAGCCAATGCATCGTTCACCCACTCTGATTGATCTGTTAGGGCTACTTTCTTCTGATCATGTGAGGTCATAAAGCCAAAGTTATCGAGCTTCTTAATATTCCCACCAGCCCGGTTGAAGGCTAAACGCATTTCCTCCAGGGCTGCACTCACTTCCTTGGCCATCGCCGTAATTTCTGGATTATCAGATTTGCCACCAAACATGACCCGGATAATGTCATCAGTCATGGCCTTGTTTACCGACATGCCAAAGCGTTCCTGTGTCTTGGTAAACACATCAGCAACCAATGACATCCAGCGACTGTGCAAGGCTTGGGATTGCTTCTCTATAGACTGGATACCACTCTGATCCGAGAAGTATGCAATCTTCCGCATTAAAGCTTGGACCGGGTTTAATTTAGGATGGTTATAGATTTCGTTCTGTAGCTGGGCCTTGATGATGGCATCCCGGGCAATGTTCTGATTGTTCTTAGCGATCTGGACGGCGAGATCCGTAGCAGTTTTCTGCGCAATCGCTTCAGCACGTTCAGCAGGACTTTTAAACATCCAATCAGGATCTGTTCTGGCCAGAGTATTTTGTGCCCGGATATACAGTGATGAAATACGATTACTGTCAGCTGCACTTAATTTTCTTTTACCTAATGCCTTTGCAACTTGTTCTCTACATTCAGCTCTCATGCTGCTTCACTCCCAAATCTTAATGCGCAGCTTGCCAATGCTTTCACTGCCTGAATTTCATCTTTTGCGATTTCTTCTTGCTCTTTGACATAGTCCAATAGATCTCGGGATGACATCGTCACAATTTCCTCATCCCCGTTTTCATCCAGACGCGTAAAGGTCACTTCCATATCGGGATCTGCTTCTAGAATTGAAGCTGCTTCCCTACCGTCTGCCGTATCAGTGAATGCGCCGTATTCGCTTTTACTGGATTTGGTTAAGTCTGGTGCACCATCAACCTTGGACTTGCCAGGCTTCCAGAACTCCCGTTCTAATGCCTGGGTAGCTTTATGCTGTACCATAGTCAATTCAGGACTATCAGCTTTACTATTAGCAGGATGGGCAAACAGCTCATCTCCATTACGTGTAGCCTTTACCGGGCTAATGGTGCCATCCTGATTGATCTGACGCTGGAATGTCGTGTTAGAGGTCTTATTGTGTAGCTCTTGAATGATGCCCCCACCATCAACTGAGCGTTCTCGTTTAAGGTAGTTTTGCGATCTGGTCGGCGTCCAGTTATCTACTCCGGCAAGAATTGAGTTTTGCTGAATATTTTGGCCAGATTCTCTAGTGTTGAGATCCAAAGTATTTGAATCAGGCGTATCAACAATAACTCTTTGCTGATCTGGTGTGAATTGCTGAAGTTCGGAATCCAATGTATCCAAATTACGGTTGGCACTATTACCAGGGCCAGATAAGTCGACCTGAGGTTCAACATACGGCGTTCGGTAAGCACCTCCTTCCGAATACTGATAATGCGCCGTAGCCTTGAGGTATTCCAGATCCTCCTTGGTCAATGGAGAAGATAGGGCTTCAAACTCTTCCTGGAGTGACTTAACACTATGCTCATCTGCACTGAGTACAAAAGGCATTGCTTCAACTTCAGCATCAGATTGGGACTTGTAAGCAGGTGGTGCAGTTATATCAGACTCAAACTGTGGGAACTCTGATTCGCTCCCTCGGACTTCGGTAGGATGTGCTGCACTTTGTGAACCGACATCACCATAAAGTTTAGCTATATCGTTCCAGCGCTTTTCGTATTTGGCCTTTACCTGCCCTACGGTCATACCATTGAATTGATGACTTGAAGTGATACCTTCTGCAATCTGTCTTGCAGTCTTTTTCTGATTGCCTTTACTCCAGCGTGTGGCCACATCAACAAAAAGCTCATTATCCTTAGCCTTTAAAAATGCTGGTCCACCACCCTCACCAAAGAAATGCAGGTAGTAAAGCTCTAGGCCATTCGGATCTCGATTAAAGTGACTACGAAAAACCTTGGAGTTATGTTCGTAGTAGTTCAGGCCCGCTTTAATTTGATCATTGCCATCAAACTTGTTCTTACCTCCCATACGAGCAAAGGTGCTATCCAAAGTCTGGAATAAGCCGGTAGCTGACGATAGTAACTTACCGTTTCTGTCCTTTGGCTGGATTGAAGTGCTGAAGGTGCCACCAGTTTCCAAATGGGAAATGATTAAGGCATCCACTGGATTGATACCCCGTTTAGAGGCTTCCTGGACAATCGTTTTTGTCCACGGTTTTTTATCAAATACAGGGTTAGTCAAGACATCGGCTATTACTGGTGCTTTATGTTCATCAGTATTGATAGCGCTTGGTCTTACGAGGGCCTTCGGTGTACCTGTTATTGGTACCACTGGTGTACTGGTTGCTACTGCTTTAGGTGTGCCTGTCACTGGTGCTTTTAAGCTGACCAGCTCATCATTGAGTGCACTCTCCATTGCACTATCCAATGCATCAAAGTGTGAATTGGCCTCTTTTGCATTAGTTGGACTAAATGGGTTCGTGCCTTCTGCATGCTCGATGTTGGCCTGAATATGAGCCGCGTCATTCATGGTATCTACATTACTATGGTCTTTGATCTGCTCTGGCCGTAAACGCCCTTTGTTCGCCCACAAGTTGAGTAGTAAAGCCATCCCGCCGTTTGCTGCCAATGTGGACGGACTTAATGCATTTTCCTTTAATGCTTCACCGTATTGAGCGACTTTCTTATTTTCATTGTTTTCAAGAAATGAACCTTCAAGATAATCACCGGCTGAACCTGCTGCAGTAGCCAGCGCGGTAGTAGCTACGGCGTCAGCAATTACAGACTTAGACACACCATGGGTAGGAATAGCAAAACCCAAAGCATCTGTAACCCCTTTAATAGCTCCACCGGTTCGGGCCGTTTTTATGTCTGCCCCTTTATTCAGTAAGTCTGATTTCTCTGCTTCAAAGGTCTGGTACCCGAATAATCCAGAATTCAATGCCAAGCCTGGCACACCGCCTGTTCCTAAAGTAGTGACGGCGTTCCAGCCAATACGTGTAAAGTCTTTGGTCAGGCCATAGGTAAACTCACCTATGCCACCCAAATCATCAGGCTTAAATATCTCAAGGTTTTGTGCTCTTAGAGCTGCTGCTTTCTTGTCACCACGAATCAAGGCATCCGGTGCAGTGGCTGCCTCAATGGTACCCATGGCAACACCGGAAACAGTACCTAATACGCCGTCAGCAAGTCCACCGCGTTCACTTTTAGGTTTAAAGCGAGGATCGTCCTGATTTAACGTTAATTCATCATCTGCTAAAAAATCCATCTCTACCTCATCTCACTTTAAAAGTTAAACGTGTTTGACGCTTCTTATCGGTGGCATCCATGATGTACTTGGTACCATTCTTGAAGTAATAGACGTATGGATTTTTAGGGTCTTGCTCTAAAGGCAGATCCAAGAAGAAGTCTTTATCAGATCCACCATAGTTGCGGGCATTGCGAGAGTTAAAGCTCTCCAGCTGCTCACGAAAAGCCTTTTCACCAACGGTATGAGGCCGTAATACTACTGATTTACTTCCGAAGAATCCCCCTGAGGTGAACTTGCCTCCTGTGACATTCTTGGCAGCTCTATTGAAAAGCTCTTCATCAATGGTTTTATTTAAAATATTGCCTTTGGTATCAGTCACCTTCTCAGCTTTTTGAACCAAATAAGCATAGTTAGCTTTGATTGAATCCAGATAGATTTGAAAGTCAGGTTTACCTGGTGAAGTAATACCAGCTAAATACGTTTCTGTTTGCTTTGTTAAACCGTTTTCATCTACTTTGACCAAGCCTTTTTCAATCAGATCCTGACCGGTAATAATCTGGCCAGCAATATCTTGTAGCCCCCTATTATTGAGTGAAGCGGATAAACGATATGAGCCACTTTCACCAGCAATACTGTTGATCATGTCTCTAGATGCATTGGCATTGCCAGCACTAGATTTATAGAGGCTAGTCACTAAATTCAACTTATCGCCTGGTCTAGCTTTTTCCCAGAACTGCTTTAATTCAGATTGTTGTTGAGTAGAGAAAGGATTTAACGACCCTACAGTACCGTTCAATACATTGTTCGCGTGAATAGATTTAATGTTTTTAGATAAAGCATTAATGGCATCAGGATTGCCGCTCAAAATCGCATTAGTTGGTACTACTGTCAGCTCTTGGCCAGTCTTGATTGAGTACGCCAGAGCTGAATTATTTTTCTCATAGCCCAACATATTCTCATGCGTTTTAGACAGAAGGTTTAACTTCCAGCTCACGTCTTTAGCATTATCTTGCGCCGTATTTTGAGCCTCTGAACGCTTTTTACTGAGGTAAGCTTCACGCTCGTCCGCTCCCAGTCTCATGAACTGCTGTACTTCAACCAAAGCCCCGCTATACTGAACAAACTCAGATTCTTTCCCTGTACCCTTAACACGTGCTAAACGCGATTTAATCACGTCTTCACTTGGGATCAAGCCTGTTTCAATATCTGCCTTCATCTCAGTAACAGCATCTTTTGCATCATCTTCTAACTGCTTTTGCTGTAAGGCAACTGCCCGGTTATTCTGATCGATTTGACTTGATACCCGTCCACTCCAGTAGACGGCCTGCTCTTGAGTTAAATTAGGGTGTTTTGCTATTACAGCCTCAGGAGTGGATAGTTCAGTCAGCTTTTCGTTGTCTGACTTATTTCCCAAATAAAATGTGGATACATCATTGCCGGCCCGACTATTTTTGTACTCGTTAAAAGTATCCTGGACATGCGCTAATGGTAAATTTTTGGACTGTGCGTACAGAGCCATGCCACTCCAAACATCCTGCTCAGAAGCGTTTGGATTTTTGAGATAGTTTTCTCGCATATCCTTTAGTTTTACAATAGCCTGTTGCTGCTCCGACTTCTGCGCGATCGGCAAATACTTCGATGCACTCTGGTAAGAATGCTGCTCAAAATAATTATTAAAGTTCTGCTCAAACTGTTTAGGTATTAGGTCTTTGTACTGACCTTTGATTGTTTCTAAGCTCTTTTGGCGTTGAACTACGGCGTCATCATAGGCAATTGCACCACTTTGCATTTTAAGCAAAAGATCATCATCCACTACACTGATGTCCGCCCCAACCTTAGAGGATTGCAATGCAAAATCAGCTTTAGCTTTTTTGTCCTGCTCTTGTTGCTGTTGTGCAGCATATTGCACTGCAACCTGGGAGACATTCTGTAATGCACCTGCGATCATCTGGCCGGATTGATCTTGAGGCATTTGGATGCGACCAGCTTGTGGCATCGCATTACCAAAATTACCCATTGGGATTTTAGCCATTTTATTTCTCGAAGTAATTTACTCAATACTTCAAAATTAAATGGTTATGTGTCCTCAAAAAATGGGTATATTTAGTCCAGAAAAAAGGAGCCTAAATAGGCTCCTATCTCTCGACTAAAATCAGGCTGTACGCTTCGTTTGATGAAAGCAACGATTGATATTTTTCACTCCAGACTTACGACCAATAAAAAGCGATTCCAGCACACGTTTTATAAACTGGATCTTCTTCACGATCTGTCCTAACTCAAACTCGAATGTATTCCGGTTAAGGAGGCGTTTAAATTCTTGATCAGGATCCAAATAATGTGCCGTAATAATTAAAGTATTCGGACAGCTATTCAAGTTAATTAAAATTGTATAGAGATGATTATAGTAAAAAGCTCTATTGTTCTTAGCTGTTAAGTACGCAAGACGATGGATCAGCTCTTCCAAGTGAGAAGCAACTTTTAGTAAATGATCTTTATACTTAACATTGAACAACTGTGCTGGTTCCTTGCCATTGATCTCCCTTCGAAACTCATCAATCAAGTATTCAATCCCATTACATAGCTGGATTGATCTTTCCATATCATCACAGTCTAAAGGCTTAAAAGCCGGAACTGTTGGTCGTTGCATGCTTATATGCTCCAGTTATTAACCCTTGGGATATCTTGGTTTGTTTTATCAGTGAGCGCTTTCCAAAGCTCAATAAGTGCTTCACCATTTTCATAATTAGGTGCGCTACCACGTGCCCATTCAGCCACACTACCAGGACCGGAGATTGGTAATAGATACGCAATCTTTTCGTTAGTCATTTCATGATATTTTTTTAGCTCATCAATCATCTTTTTATAATTAGGTGCGCCGTACTTAACTTCTGCTTTGAGAAACAGAAGATTTTTGGGCACTTCAAAATTATTAAGCTCAATATAAATCCCCATACTTCCGCCTATTACGTTTAATACATTTAGATAAATAAGATCACTTAGTGGCCTGGTATAAATGGACTTATTCAGGCCACTGAATTGGATTCCTACGTCTTAACTTTTAGCTTAATCACTTCCAGCCACCAGTAGTATTTGATGATGCTGCACTCGTAATTGCAGCTTGCTGTTGTGCAGTAGCTTTTGCTTTTCTAACATCGACGACCCCATTCGCACCTGCAGCAACCATGTTAATTGGTGTCGTAATTCCTGCCATCATCGCGTTACGCCCATACACACTGGCTTCCGCCTGTAACCGCTGAGAATTGTTATAACCGGTGATCTCGGCCATATTTGCATCATAGTTACCATCAAGTTCAATCTGGTCGTTGATTACTACGGCGGTACCTTCGTGCACATCAAGCCCGTTTTCCGCAGCTGCTGCACGTGCACGTGACTGTGCTTTTTCCTTTTCCTTGCGGATGCGCTCTGCTTCAAGTCGACCACGTGCAAGCTGTGCTTTCCCGTCCGCTTCAGCCTGCTCTGATGCATGCTTGTTACTTTGATAACTTGAATACCCTGTAAGTGCGGTACCTGCCACTGCTGCTACTGCTGCTACTGCTGCCCAACTCATGAGATAAACTCCTGAATATTGTGACCTATAGAAATTAAGAACTTTTCTTCCTCACCATGTGGGACAATCACTTCTTTTTCGATTTCTTCTAAATCTGTGCTTTCAGTCGCGTGGATCGTCATGCAGGTGGAATCTTCATGGAAGTAAGCTACTCGCTTTGTTCCTGGCATGGTTCGCTGAATACATGGTGCTTGAATGTGCTCTACGCCGTTTTCAGTTAGTACACTTAAGCTACCAGTTAAAAATAGAATGAAGTGTTCAGTACGATGCATTTTGCTTACAACTAAAGTCCCTGCTTTGGCATTAAATTCCCTTACATAAACCTTGTTGCCAAAATGATGAACTAACCCTGTGTCTGCCTTTTCAAGGTCTCCAGATTCAATCTTTTGCTCTAGTTCATTCTGCAAGCTAATGGCAGCGCCTACATAAGATTGCTTGTAAGCACCACCCATTACGTAAGCTAAGAAATCTGTATCCCCTGGTGAGATAATTTCACTCATATCTATTCATCCAATTTCTAATCATTAATGGCAATTTAGAACGCTTAAAGTCCTCAAAAAATGGGTGAATTTGGATTTAAATTTCTGCGGAGTGAGATTTCGTAAGAGTACCAAGATCGACAAAACGCGCGCGCGCGCGAGGGAGAGTGCAAAACACTATATTTTTAGCCTTTTACCTCATCTGGTAATCAGTGCCATCCTTCAATCTCCTTTTACCAGTACGGCGTATCCAAGCAGGTCAAATGATACTTTTTAAAAGCATGCCTAAAACGCTCTTATTCGCCGTATTAACCCCTTTAATATCTTCATGTACCTTTGGTCGTTTTTCTTATTAAAGTTGCTCAGTGAGGAACTGGCTTTGAAATTAGGCTATATATTTATTCGCTTTTAGATATTCTTTAGAAAAATAATAACTCCTATCAAAATCCCAAACTCATAACACTCTAATGAGTACTTGAAACGTTGTGCTTTTCTTCTCACTTAAACTGACAGATTCTTTGGTAGGTTCATTGATAGGTTCTGCATCCCAAAAACGGGATCGTTCAAAATCCCAAAAACGGGATCGTTCAAAATCCCTATATTGGGAATATTACCGTTTTCGGAATGATACCAATATTGGGTACATTACAATTCCACATCTTTTTTGGAAATGTTGATTCCAACAAAACCATCTTATCCACCACAACCCCAAATCAAGAAATAAATAGAGCCCTCATTGGAGGGCTCGCTTATATCTGTAAGGCTAAACTATAGATAGCCCATTCAAAGCAGTTCTAACTGTCCAATCTTATATTGATACGTTCCCCATTCCCCTTCACGAGGTTCACGGCTAATACCTGTTTCAGCTCTCCACAGCTCAATGAGTGCTTCACCATTTTCAAAGTTAGGTACGCTACCACGTGCCCATTCAGATACTGTAGAAGCACCAGATACCGGTAAGACGAATGCAATTTTTTCGTGTGTCCAGCCACATTTAACTAAATCTAGAATCATACGATTGAAGTCTGGACGTTTATAGCCACGGCGTTTAACGATGAACTCCTTTACCTTTTTTTTAGTTCTTAAGTTTTTGAATCTTTCGGTCAATGATTTACCTGATGCAGTAGAATCTACGCGATCACCTTGAATAAACATCATATTGCATTCCCCTGAATTTGATTAAGTGCATCATGGTCTAAATTAGTGAATTGGCAGTACTTCAATTGAGCATGCATGTAAGCGGTACCAGCTTCGCCGTGGCGGTTCTTCCCTACAATAGCTTCAGCAATACCCCGGTATTGAGATTCCTTGTTATAAACTTCATCCCGGTACAAAAAAATAATTTGGTCGGCATCTTGTTCAATTGCACCTGATTCGCGTAGATCCGACATCATTGGTCTTTTATTTGGTCGCTTCTCTAACTCTCGGTTGAGCTGAGATAAAAGAACGATGACGCAATCAAACTCTTTAGCCATGGCTTTTAGCTCACCGGTAAAATAAGCAATCTTTAAATCTTCCCGGGCGAACTGTTTTGTTGTCTTCATTATCTGAAGATAATCAACAAGGACCACGCCGACAGAGCCATACTGATGTTTTACTTTACGAATAGACTCTCGGATATTGGCAATAGATGGTCGTGAGGTGTCATTGATCTGCATTGGTACCTTTTGAAGCATCACAACGGCGTTTGTATATGCTGTAAATTCCTCTTTAGGTAGCAGATGAGGGGAATTGCGTACTACTCCAATATCTGCTGGTGCAATCGCGCAACAGAGACGCATAGCGATCTGTTCTTTAGGCATTTCTCCAGACATGATTAAAGCAGGCTTTTTCTGTATGACTGCTACATTATTTGCAATGAGCTGAAGCATAGTCGTCTTACCCATTGCAGGTCGTGCAGCCACCACCATTAGGCAACCAGGTTCAACATCGCCTAGTTTTTTGTCCAGGTCATAGATACCAGTCTGGATTCCTTTAATCATCGAATTGCCAGCAATTGCAGCTTCAATCTTACGGTGTATCTCAAGAAATGTATTGGATGCAGCATCATGAATATGAAAGAGTGATTCACTTCCAGATTCAGTATTCAGATCTGCAAAAGCAGTTTGTGCATTCTGGACTAGCTCACCACGGCTCACTGTTAAGTTCCGAGCATGATTAATCACCTTCATGGCTTCAGCTTCAACTTGCCTGCATGTCGTAAGATCCTTCAATTTTTCAGCATAAGACACCAGGTTATAAAAGCTGGAAGGGGCATCACCTAAAATTTGCATGATGTATTGCTCACCACCGGCAGCTTCAGAATAGTTACGCATTTCTAACCACTGGTTAACCAATACGGCGTCATATGGTGAATTTTTAGAATCAAGATCTACTATGGCCTGAAAAATTAGTTTGTGGCGTGTAGCGTGGAAATCTTCCTCGGTCAGTAGATTTTCAACTTGGCTATACGAATTTGAAACAGTCATCAGCGCTGCAAGTACAGCTTGTTCAATTTGTAGATTATGGATAGGTGTATTCATTGAGTACCTCCTAATAGGCTTTTAGGCTTAGTCGGTAAATTAAGAAATGGTTGAGCAGTATCAGCTTGCTGTTCGGTCGGAGACTGAAGGCCATATTCAGGATTCTGCTTTTTATAGCGATCAAACTTGTCTACGATCCAAGCCGTGAACTTATGAAGTTTTTTACTATCAGATAATCCACTGTTCTCAAAGTACGAGTTGAATGCACTCAGCTCAAATTCGAAACTAGGTAGGCCAAAGATTAGGTCTATATTATTGCCATGACCTGCCATCTTTATCTTTATTACCAGCTGATCAACATCAGGAATCCAGTCATGTTCTTGAGAGAGATTTATTGGTAGATTCCCTGATAGATTCTGTACCCCGTTTTTGGGATCGTTCAACATCCCGTTTTTGGGGTTATTCAAAGCACCGTTTTCGAGATCATTTCCATTTTTGGAATCATTCCGTTTTTGGGATTGTTTAATGTTCCCGTTTTTGGGTGTATTAGAGTCATCTCGTTTTTGAAAATATTCTTCTCGTCCTGTAACGCCGTTGAGTTTGAGAACGCGAACACGCCTGGTGGGTCCCGTGCGTTCACCTGTATCTTCAACTAGGCCCAAGTTGATTAACTCTAAAATAACTTTTTGAACTGTTTTTTTGTCCAGCACAGTATCTTTGGCCAGGCGATCTATGCTTGGCCAAGCCGTATGCTCTTCACCGGCCCGATCTGCTAGCGAAAGCAGAACCAAGCGTTGTGATGAATTATTTACTGGAACAGTCCAAGCCCAGCGTGTTGCATCAATGCTCACTAGGCCCTCCTTGCTGATAGTTCTTCAGTACAGCATTCCAGAGACGTTCTTCGGTAATGTGTACTGACTCAACATATTCAGCTGATAGAGGCAAAGCTGGCTGATTAACAACTGGCTCAGGTTGTACTTTCGTTTTATCTGGTGAGATAGAAGGCTTATCCATTTTTAGTAGCCTCCCACTGTATCTCATACTTTTCGCGTTCAATATCGAATGTATTTCTATGGCTCTCCGCCAAGTAAGCAGCAATATGAATTAAATGCTCAAGCGTTCCAAAAACGGCGCCATGAGTATTTTGCTTAATAGCCTCTTTGACTACTTCGACTTCATCTTTAGCTTGATAAAACATGGTCTCAAGCCATGATGTATTTTCATAAGCTAATGAATATGCATCGTATAGATCACCCACGTTGTAGTGATCATCAGGTTCTTGTTGATGTTTCTTAAGCTCAAGGCTATAGGTATCTGCCTGGCTGTTAGCAAGCTGCTGGGAAATTATGATTAGATTTTCTAGTTCAGCAAAAGCAGATGAGTCGGCTCTATCATTTTCTTCTACAAATGCTTTAACGAAAGCTGTTGCTTTACTGATTTGATTAGCCAGAGTTCGAAGCTGTGTGGCAGTTTCAGATGCAAGTGAGTAAGCACTGATAATATCTGCGACACTGTAAAAAGGAATTGATTGTTCTGAAAATTGAATTTGTACTTTAGCGTTCATGATGAATGCGCTCCTAGATTATTAGAAGCTTTGCCAATTATCACGACCAAGAGATATGGTGGCAAAGCAAAAGGGGGTTGGTCGACGAGTAATCTAGGTGACTCGCACACTCGAAAGTGTCCCCCTTCAGCCCTGCCATAAGACGCAGATGCGGAAGGATTACGCACAAAAAAAGCCCTGAAAGCGGACTGTGCGCCTAGATATAAACAGCCGACCAAAGCTGATTCGACGATTTTGCGTCGAACAAATCCAATATAGCCGAATCGTTTCAGTTTGAGAAGTGCTATTAAAAAAATAATTTTAAATTTCATGTAGCCTCCCCAAATCTTTTGGCAAGAATCTGCATACCTTTTGGCAATATGAAGAACTCAGTCTGTGTGTAGCTATATGATTGGCCGGAAGGTTTTACGCCTTCTTTAAGTGAGTATTTAGTTTCACAGTAGCCGCGGTTTTCAGAGTAGTAAGTAGATGCTCTGGCACCATTTAAGTAACGATCCCAATTATGCTTTCTCAACCATTCCGCCAATGTCTGCTGTTTGATATTCAGGATCTTGCATGCTTGCTGGAACTTCACACCGTGTTCAGTATGCGTAATAGTTTCAATTGCCTTGCTCAGCACTTGGTTCTCTGACGTTAGCTGTAGATTCTGCTTGGCTTGGACTTCAATTGCTTGTAAAAGGTGCAGGGGATTGCTGATATCAAATGCTGGCGTCTGCTTTTCAAGCTCATACCAGCGTTTTACGATTGCTGCAGTAAATTCTGGACAAAGCTGAGCAACAACAGTTATTGAGTCAAGCTTTCCCTGTTCACCTGAAAATACGTATACATTTGAGAATTTATTAGGACTAACTGACTGTTTATTTTCAACTTTCATCAATGGTGGAAGTTGAATAACTCCCCGTTTAGCAAGTCGTTCAATAGATAAATTTACTGCACGTGGTTCTGACTGAACAAGATCTGCTATTTCGGGACTGAGCATTTGATGAGCTGTTAATAAAAGATTAGAAGCATTCATAATTAAGCCTCCATACCTTTTTCTTCCATCCAAGCTTGAATTTCAGATAAGCGCCACACAGTAACGTTAGCACTCACCTTGATAGGTTTCGGAAACTTTCCTTGACGCACCCACTCCCAGATTGTTTTTTCGCTAACAGGAAGCAATCCAACGCGCTCAGGCTTAGCACTTACTTTACGTTTCATGCCTGCATTTTCGCCTGTCTTTACTGTGTAGATTTTTTCAGGCGTAGAGGGAGCGCTAGCTAATTGTTTAACTCGTGCATACTGTTCTTTGAGTGTCATACTTCACCTTTGCAATTCATAAGGAGTTATTGCTTAGATGAAGTATGAAATTAATTTTTATTCAGTCGACCTAGTTAGGGTTCTACTTTTTCCTAGTTAGGATTTTTTATACTCGCTCGCTTTTGTAAACCATTTTTTTACACTTTCATCGCTTGGAAATTTATCAAT
The DNA here is from genome assembly GCF_053543775.1 of Acinetobacter endophylla. NCBI lineage: Bacteria > Pseudomonadati > Pseudomonadota > Gammaproteobacteria > Moraxellales > Moraxellaceae > Acinetobacter > Acinetobacter endophylla. The sequence continues at coordinate 70,686 of NZ_JBLVOM010000236.1, forward strand.
TCCTAATAATTGTGCTTTCATACACATTATTCCATGGGCCTCATACGGTTTGGATATATCTATTTTCTTTTCCATATCAGCCAAAACAGTCAAAACCTTTATAATATTATTTTCTTCACGCGTACTTAGTTTGGATTCACTCTGAGTAGTTTGGATTAGCTTTAATTTCTTTAAGTGTTGCTCTTTTTCTAAAATATCTGCCTTAAGCGTCTCATTTTCTTTTCGAAGCTGAATAAGCTGTTTCTGGTAATATTCTATAGATGCATGCCCAACGATCTGATTTCCAAACCTAGATTGATCTTGTAATAACAACTCACTTTCTGATTGAGTTGCATTATCTGAATCTTGATATGAATTTTTTTCAAAATTTCCCCACCCTTCATCAAGCTCTGAAACATCTTCACCCAAATAAATCTTCGTTAAACGTCTAAACTCCCAGAAAAAATCAAACTTTTCCCAAGCGAAATTTTTTAATCTTTCATCTTCACTATTAAGCTTCAATTCTTCTCTAGCGATTTCCAGTAATAGCAAATCCATTTTTGTTAATTGCTTCTGTTGAAAATCCTTATACAATGGGGTGGGTTTTCCATCAAAATAATGAAATTTATTAACTGGATTTGATAAATCATTAATTTTATTTACGATTAAAAAATTAGCAACTTCAGTATCTTTTTTAAGATCTGTTCTCTCTTTTATCAATTCAAAAACACTAGATACCGAAATATAATCATCCATATCTTCCAGCATATCTTTTAAATTAATTCTTTTTTTTATATTTGAATTTTCTTGTAAATTCTCACCACCTAAATCTTCAGTGTTATTTAAGAATTTAACTGGGCTTTGGGATGGCTTACTGTGCGTTAATAAGAGCTTTTCTACCTCAGATACATGAAAAACAATTTCATGGGCCTTAAAAATATTCCCTTTAAAATCATTAATTTCATGCAACCACCTTTTCTCTTGTATATCATCATCAATTATAGAAGGGAATGCTTTAAGATATTCATCTTTTTGGAGCAAAGGAAAATCATTTATTAGTGAAATATGCTCAATAATTTTCGTCACATTAAAAAAAACATCAGAAGCTTGAGTATCCGTATGGGCGATATAGTCTATAAAATTTGAAGCAGAGATATACCCTTTAAATGTTCTAGCCCAGCTTACAGTTTCAATATGTGCAACTGGATCACGCTTATCAATACTATTTTGAAAACGCTCATCATGAATACAAACAATATTACCTTCAAAATATATACAAGGGTGTAACTCCCCTCGCCTACAATAATCTTTAATTGTGTGAATACTTAATTTGTTTTCAGAAGCATCTATAATTTCATTTAATGAAAATAATTTCTGCATTCTCGCCTCCCACAGCACACCCCAATAAAAAAGTTAAGCCAATCGGATTGGGTATCCGACTTTCGGGAGCTAACCTAGGCTTAACCGTTTAATCTTAATCAATCTAGTGATTCATTGCTAGTTATTGCACGTCATAGCTTGTCGTACTCAAACAAACTTCTTAAACAAAATAATATCGGGGTCATCCTCTTTATGTAGATGGTCGGCAAGCTCTTCAATGTCAGGGTTATAGTAAGTATTAATTAGAATACTTATGGTTTTATGACCTGTAATTTTTGCCAGTACTTCCACTGGGAGCCTTGCATTCTTAACCATGCGTGAAATGGCTTCATGTCGGGTATCGTGAAAAGTTAAATCATTAATTTTTAATTTACCTTTCACCACTTGGTTAAAATATGCTGACAATCCGCCTCTGCCCACTTCACCATCAGCCACCTTATTTTTAAGAGTGCATACATCGGTTTCGTCTATCCCTCGCATATAACTCAAAAGCTCAATAGCTCGCTTGGATAAAGGCACTTTTCTAGCTGCGCCGTTCTTTGTAAGCTCCAGCTCGACATGCTTGTCGTAAACGTCCGCCCACTTTAAGCCTGTTATCTCGCTTGCCCTCATTGCTGTTTCAATTGCAAAAAGAAATGCCCACGCCGTTTGCTGTTTCTTGGTGATGGGCTGTGAACGTCCATCATATTTAAATGCCTCTAAGATTCTATCTATCTCATCTTGAGAAATACGTCTGTTTCTACTTACTGACTGTTTAGGTTTGGCCACATCATCCAATGGGGAGCTGGTCATAATTCTTAGTTCTTGTCGTGCATACTTGAATACAGCACTTAATAAACCTAAATCCCTGGCGACTGTCGCACTCTTAACCTTTTTTAATCGCTCATCCCTAAACTGAATCATGTCGAGTTGTCCCAGTTGGTTTACTGGCTTTTTCATCAATCGGGGAAATGATTTTATATAGCTACTCAAAATAACGGTTTCCACACGTCCGCCCCTTTTATGTGGTGTGACTTTTTCAGCATAAAGCTGGATCAGGTCGGCAAAACTCATTTCTGATAAATCTTTAATCTTGTCCTGTCGTTTTTGTTCTGTCGGGTGGATGCCCTCGGATATTTGTTTTTTTATCTCGTCACGTCTTAAACGTGCATCTTTAGCATTGAGTACCTTTGGATACTCGCCCAGTGTGATTGTGTTTTTTTTACCGTCCAGCGTATAAAGCACTTTCCAAGTTTTGCGACCTGTCGGAGATACGAATAAATACAGCATCTCGCTATCATTGATTTTCTGTAGCTTGGAGGTTGGCTTAATGGCATCAATTTACAATTTAGACAGCATCATTATTTCCTCAATAATTCATACAGTTAAGAGGCTTTAAAATTTATGGCGATTAACTTTTTCATGTGAGATTTAAGAGAAATCATTTCATTTATTAATGGTTTTATCTCACTTATGGCGATTAATTATTTTTAACCTCCATTTTAACCTCCCACTTTAACCTCCTGTTAGTCTATTGCATGTTATTGCACCACACAAGAAAAAGGCTCAATCCCTTTCAGAATCAAGCCTTCACGTTATGTTAGGTTATGGTAGGTTTTTGCTAATATATTGCCATATGATTGCGATGAATCATTTCCAGCGAACGCGCTTCACCTAACACCTGATGCACTTTATCTGATGCCAGACCACGAACGATATCTGCTGAACGCGAACTGAAGTTGACACGACCGACCGCAATCCGGTGACCTTGTGTATCGACACATTCCACCACATCACCGCGTTCGAAATGACCCTCAACCGCTTTCACCCCTACAGGCAATAAGCTGCGATGATTGTCTTTAATGGCTTTCACTGCGCCATCATCAATCACTAAACGACCTGCGGTTTGCAAGTGAGCAGCCAACCATTGCTGATGCGCTGTCATCCGGTCTTTATCAGTCACAAATAAAGTACCTAACAATTCGCCAGACATTAGACGTGATAGAACACCATCACTATCACCACTTGCAATTAAGGTCGGACAGCCCGACTTTGCAGCCAGACGTGCAGCACGAACTTTGGTCAGCATGCCACCACGACCAAATTTACCGCCTCCACCGGCCATATCAAACAGACTTTCATCCATCGCACGTACGGTATGGAACAGTTTGGCATCTGGATTAGACCGTGGGTCTGAGTCAAACATCCCTTCCTGATCCGTTAAGATAATCAGGAGGTCTGCATGCACCTGACCTGCGACCATGGCCGCAAGCGTGTCGTTGTCACCAAAACGAATTTCGTCAGTCGAAACCGTATCATTTTCATTGATCACCGGAATCACGCGCCAGTCAATCAGGTTCTGCAAAGCATCACATGAGTTGAGGTAGCGACGACGATCTGCCAGATCATCATGGGTTAACAACACCTGCGCAGTTCGTATCTGATGCTTCTCAAGTACGCTTGACCAGGTATGAATCAGGCCCATCTGACCGATGGCAGCACAAGCCTGAAGACTGGGTAGATCGGTGGGTCGATTCTCAAGTTTCATTCGCACCATACCTTCAGCCACAGCACCGGAAGACACTAGAATAATCTCGTGTCCTGCATTATGTAGATCTGCGATTTGTCCCGCCCAATGCGAGATAGCATCTAAATCTAAACCTTGTCCGTTTGCTGTGAGTAAAGATGATCCGATTTTAACAACGATTCGTTTACAACCCTTGAGCTGACGCTGCCCATCTACCACTTCTATCATCTTGTCCTCAGACTCTTCTCTCAGAGATTAGCGTACGTAGTACACTTCCACATCACTATCATCATCGCCATCTTCATCATCTTCGTCATCACCCAGAATACCGGCAAGACGTTGCTGACGACGCATCTCACGATACGCTTCTTTTGCAGCGATGGTTTGTTCACGTGTTTCAGCTTCAAGCTGATCACGGAATGCTTTCATTTCTGCTGCATATTCTTGATCTTCAGCTTCGCGTTCACGCTGCTCTTCGATCTGATCCATCAGGTAGTAAACTACGTCTTTGGTGCCTTCAGCCGTTAAGCCAGAAGTCTCAAAAACTGGGCCTTCCCACTGCAATTCTTCAAGAATATGGGTGCACCATTCTTCACGTGTTTCTTCAGCCAACTGATCGACTTTGTTCAGCACCAATACGATCGGCAGTTTTGAAAGCGTTGGGGAGAAATTTTCTAACTCTTTCATAATTGCTTTAGCATTATGTGCCGGATCTGAGCCATCAATCGGCTGTACGTCAACGATGTGTAACAAGATACGGGTACGCGCCAAGTGCTTCAGGAAGCGAATCCCAAGACCTGCACCTTCAGATGCGCCTTCGATCAGGCCCGGAATATCCGCCATCACGAATGAACGGTGACTATCGGCATCGACCACACCCAGGTTTGGCACCATGGTGGTAAATGGATAATCTGCAACTTTTGGTTTTGCTGCCGAGACTGCACGAATGAAGGTTGATTTACCCGCATTTGGCATACCCAGCAAGCCGACATCTGCCAGAACTTTAAGCTCTAGACGGATTTCACGGAATTCACCTTTTTGACCATGCGTACATTTACGTGGTGAACGGTTGGTCGATGATTTAAAGTGGGTATTACCTAAACCACCATCACCGCCTGCTGCAACTTTCACGCGTTGACCGTCTTCGATCAAGTCGCCAATAATGTCACCAGACTCTACATCTACAATTGTTGTTCCTACCGGAACTTTTAATACGGTATCTTCACCGCCACGACCAGCACAGTTCGCCCCACGGCCATTTTTTGCTCGTTCTGCACGATATTTACGTGTATAACGATAATCAACTAGCGTACTGGTGTCGTCGTCAGCCTGAATATAAATGCTGCCGCCACGACCACCATCACCACCATCTGGACCACCAAATGGCACGAATTTTTCACGGCGAAAACTGGCTACGCCATTGCCACCGTCGCCAGCCTCTACGGTAATGACTGCTTCATCAACAAAGCGCATATTGCCAATCCTCTAAAAACTTTAAAACCCCATATTCTGCCATATTTTAAAGAATTTCTCGAATAGAATTATGCAGCAATCCCATAAATCTTAGTTAGTCGTTTTCTTAACGAGCCTATTTGATCTATCTAAGGCATAGATTTGGAAAAAGAATACTTAAAAGATGGAAAAGAAGTGGTAGGAAATGAAGCGTTTTTTCCCTAGCACTATCCCCTATTCTGGAAATTCTTTTTATGAATTTCTTGATGATTTTAAAAGGCGGATTCAAGCGGCAAGTGCAACAGTATAAAAACCAGCCATAACTTCACTAGGCGTATACCAACCTAGTGTTTTTCTAGGACGATGGTTGAGTGCAAATTCTATCTGCTCTATTTGTTCGTTTGACACGTCATCAAACGATGATGATTTTGGCAGATATTGCCGGATTAAACCATTCGTATTTTCATTCCTTGCTCGTTGAATAGACTTGTAAGGATCAGCAAAATACGTATCTATGCCGGCATCAGTGATTCTTTTGTGTTCGGCAAATTCCTTACCATTATCAAAAGTAACACTATAAGCATGGCTCATCCGTAAACGATCTAATGCACAAGTAATCGTTTGAGAGGATGCTCTCGTTGGCCCTAAATGAACAATATGTACGTACAGGCTCTTTCGATCAACGAGAGTTAATAAAGCACCTTTATGATGTTTACCAATTACAGTGTCACCTTCGAAATCTCCTAAACGTTGTCGTTGATCAATGACCTGGTCTCGGCAATGAATACTTGTTTTATCAATGATTTGCCCCCTACGATCCGTGTTTTTGTAACCTCGTTTTCGATATTTCTTCTGATGCCTTAAATGTAGGTGGAGTTTACCGCCTTTTGATTTATCTTCATAAATGTACTGGTAAATCCACTCATGTGAAGGTACATCCAGCCAACCGCGTTGTGTTAAAGC